>JALVEV010000287.1 GCA_027030605.1 Campylobacteraceae bacterium
GATGGGTGTTCCTACACCATTCATATCAGCATAGGTTAAGATGTAGATGTAGTCAAGCTCTTTTTGTGTCTGAAAATGAGAAGAGAACCTTAATATAGTCTGCTCAGCATGTAAATCCTCTTGTTGAGCTGTAATGCTCATTAAAGTATGGTAGAGAATAAGATTTTTCCCTATTTTAATCATATCTTCAGAAAATCCTAGCTTTTTTCCAAAACCTTTAAAGAGAACGGTTCCTACTTGTGCATGTTCTTTTCTTCGACCTTTTCCTGCATCATGAATAAGCACAACAGATTTTATAAAGATTTTCTCTTCACTGCTTAAATCTTCATAAAGTTTAGCAATAAATGGATTCTCTATATTTTCAAGAGCCTCTATACATTTAACCGTGTGTACCCCAACAGCATATTTATGGTAGCCATCAAACTGTGGTAAATCTATAACCTTTTTCATATAAGGAATGGTATATCCTAGAAGTTTTGTATCTATTAGGGTTGACAAGATAAGGTGACTCTGTCTCTGTTGAAATATCTTGTAGATGATTTTATAGACATTGTTTTTTACTTCACTATCTCTATAGCAACAGTTGAGTGCTTTTAAAAAAGTTGGATGGACAGGAAACTGTTCAGGTTTTGCTTGAGTTAACTGCTCTAATAGGTCGTAAAAAGAGCTATTGGCTTTAGGGGTTAACATCTTCTCTTTGTCAAAGTGATTGCTAAGCTCATCAATCCAAATAGTACTATAGAGTTTAATGGTTTTTAGATAACCAATCACTTTTTTAGAAAATTGTACATGTTTTTTTGATGTACCATATCCTAAATAGTTTGCAACTTGAGGAATGAGTTCTAATCGTAGTTTATCCTCTTTTTTTCCTGTGGCTAAGTGTAGTGCAGAGCGAACTTTAAAGAGAAAATAGAGTGCCTCTCTAAACTCCTCATACTCATGTTTAGCAATAGTCTCGCCTTCAAGGTCAGAGATACTGTTAATATTGTAGAGAACATTTCCAATCCAGTAGACCAAATTTGCATTTCTAAAACCACCATCTCCCTCTTTGAGATTTGGCTCCATGGTTAGAGGGTATTTTTTATGAAGCTCATTCATCTCTTCAATTTTTGCCTCAATAAACCCTTGTGGGTCATCTTTTCTCATTCTGTAAAGCTCATTTTGGGTTTGACTCCAGAGCTGTTTTGACCCCTCTATAAAGCGTGACTCTAACATAGATGTCTTAATGGTAATATCTGTTTTAGAGACCTCAAAGAGTTCAGAGAGTTCATGAACACGATGACCAAGTTTTAGTCCTGCATCCCACAATATATATAGAATCTTCTCTATCATCTCTTTTGTGTTGTAGCCTGGGGTCTCTTTGTAGACTATCATTAGGTCGATGTCAGAGTAGACACAGAGCTGTTCACGCCCATAAGAGCCAAGAGCAAGTAGGGTAATGGGTAGGGTACTCTTAAGTGGCATATAGGTTCCAAACATAGAACGCATGGCAACTTGGTAGGCAATCTGTAAAATGCTATCAATTTTACGAGTATGTTTAACTAAGAAGTTTTTCCCATTGTTTTGGGCAAAACTCTCCTCTAGCGTTCCAAAATACTCTTTAATATCCTGTTTA
>JALVEV010000288.1 GCA_027030605.1 Campylobacteraceae bacterium
TAACTCTTCGTTATCCATTATACCAATCTTTTGGTCTAAAACCTTTTTGGCTATCTCTTTTGCTTCATCTAATGAGTGCATTTTATAAGTTCCACACTGATAGATATTTAGCTCAGGAATATCCTCTTGTTTCTCAACAGCCAATATATCTTTCATAGACTTCTTCCAAGCTTTAGCTACCTTTTTCTCTTTTGGTGTTCCAATAAGTGACATATAAAACCCTGTTCTACACCCCATTGGTGAGATGTCAATAATCTCTACCTTTTTAGAGTTTAGATGCTCTCTCATAAACCCTGCAAAGAGATGCTCTAGTGTATGAACTCCTCTCTCACTCAAAATATCTTTGTTTGGTTTACAAAAACGTAGGTCAAAAACAGTAATATCATCTCCACTTGGTGTCTTCATTCTTTTTGCAACTCTTACAGCAGGTGCTATCATCTTTGTATGGTCAACCATAAAACTATCTAGTAGTGGCATTATAATTCCTTAATATTTAATTGACGAAATATACAATAATAATGGTAATATATCATTAAAATTTTTTAGGATTAGTTTATGAATAAGCAAGAAGAGTTTGAAAATGCTGTAACTAAGATACTTGAACTTCTTGGAGAAGACCCAAAACGTGAGGGTTTACTAAAAACTCCAAGTCGTGTTGCTAAAGCATGGGAATTTTTAACAGAGGGGTATCATGAAGACCCGAAAGAGATTTTAAATCAAGCTCTTTTTACCTCAAGCAATGACGAAATGGTTGTAGTAAGAGATATTGAGTTCTACTCTACTTGTGAACACCACATGTTACCAATTATTGGTCGAGTACATGTTGCCTATATTCCTGATGGAAAAGTAGTAGGACTCTCTAAGATTCCTCGTATTGTCAATGTATTTGCAAGACGACTCCAAATTCAAGAGCAGATGACAGAGCAGATAGCCGATGCTATTGCAGATACCATAAACCCCAAAGGGGTAGCAGTAGTTGTTCATGCACGTCACATGTGTATGGAGATGAGAGGGGTACAAAAGATAAACTCTACTACTGTTAGCTCTGCACTAAGAGGTCTCTTTAAGAGTGACCAACGTACACGAAGTGAGTTTTATAATATTATCAATACTCCAGCACCCTCTAACTTTTAGAAGATGTTGAAAACATTTTTGAAAACCAAGAGTTATGGTTTTCAATATCTCTAAAATTATCACTTTTTTTTAACTTATCAAGAAGTGCTTTATATTTTTTAGTAATATCAATTCTCTCATATAAAAAAGCATCTATTTCTGCATCATACTTCTTCTTCATTGCTAACTGTTTATCTTCTGCCATTGAGAGCTGGGTAGTTAACTTTTCAATAATATCATTTTTAGATTTTAATAACTTTTGAAACTCATCTAAAGTTGCATTATGCTCATCAAGTACATACTTCTGACCATTATAGCCTAATGCTAATCTACTATTTTCCTCAAGAAGCTCTCTATTTGTTTTTTTATAATGTATTAGCTCTTCTTTTATCTTATTTGCCTCTCGTATCTTTTCTGCATTCTCTTCATAATATTGTTTTAATTGTTGCTCACATCTCTTCTCTAAAAAAGCTTTCGTAATAAGCCAACCAAATATATACCCTAAGAATATAGCACCAATCAGATATAGACCAATCTCTATCATTGTCTGTATCATTATTTAATCCTTTTTAAATTCATTTCTACTTTCTTTAATGGTATTGTAGTACCATAACCAATTGCAACGATAAGTGGTAGAGAGGTTCTTTCCATAAAGTATTTTTTTAAATAATCAGCATATTTTTGAGAAAGCTCAAGATTATACTGTTGTGACCCCTTACTATTAGAGTATATATTTATAATAAGAATTGCATCTTCATCTAAATGATTAAATACCCTTACTAAATTAAATAGTCTCTTTTTTATAGGATTTACAACCACCACATTGCTACTATTTTGTTCCAACTCCATAGCTCTATCATAAAAAAGAGAGGGTGTTTTTTCTAAGAGAATATCTACCTCTTTTTGTGCCATCTCCAATGTTCTAATAGGAACAAATTTATCTCGCTTTTTCAAATATTTTTTTGTAGATTTTTGGACTCTTATCTCTTTTTTTTCTCTAGGAAGAGTAGTATTTTGCATATAGTTTATTAATGTTATGACTATTAAGAGTATCGATAAAATAAAAAATAGACCATAAAAAACTACTATTCTCATACGTTATCTCTCCCTATTTTTAATTATGTTTTTTTTTGTTATTAATAGCACAAGTTTATATTTTATCATAAAAACATCTTTTAACATATATAATTTTTACATTAAAATATTTGTTTTATTATATTTTAAAATAATTATTTTATTGAAACTACTATTTTTTTTTTATAATAGACGAAAAGAACTATTTTATGGGATTTAATTAGCATTTTTTGCCTATTTCTTAAAAATTACTTTAAAAAAAAAATTAAAATTTAAGTTAAGATATTATTTATTTAATATAAACTATCCCTATCAGAATACAATCGAAAGGAAATAAAAAATGAAAATCTCGGTAATGGGAATTGAATACAATCATTTACTAAGTGGTAAGGCATTGGCAGAAATGGGGAATGAGGTAACTTATGTTTCAAAAGACAATAAACGTATCGACAATATTAAAAGAGGATACTATAATGCAGATGAAGCAATGGTAATCAAAAAAATGAGTTCAAAAGAGAGTATAGACTTTACAACAAATCTTAAAGAAGCATTAAGTAACACCAATATGTGCTTTATTGCTGAGGGTATTACTGATGAGTCTGAAGAGAATATGAAGAAAGTATTAAACACAGCCAAAATGGTTGGTGAGTATATGAACAACCATATGTTCATTATTGACCGCTCAGTTGATTCGCAATCAAGAGTAGGAAAAATTAAAGAGACAATCCAAGAAGAGCTTAAAAAAAGAAATAAAAATATAACTTTTGAAGTAATAGCTAACCCCAATTTTTTAAGAGCTTAAAAAATTTAATTCTTTTTTACAACAAAAATTATGCAAAATGGAACATAATCCATTTAAAATTTAAAAAATAAACCTTATATTTATTATATCTACTGCATAATTAGGTAAAAAAGAATTATATGAATCTACAACTACTCGAAAAAGCTTTTATACCTCTTTTGTTAACTACTATTTTTATTGTTGCTTTTGAGCTTCAGTTTCCACACACCTATAGTTACCTTATAGAACATTTCAAAGATGAAAAGCTCTCTGTACTCTATGCTCATCTTTTTATCTATAGTTTTTTTATCTTATCGCTCTTTAGCTTTTTTTTAACTCTTATTAATAACTTTCTAATAAAGTCTCATTTTTTTATTGGACTTAGTATGTTTATGTTGCTTGTTTTCTATGGACTCTCTTCTGGAGTATTTATAGATAGCTTAAAATACTTTATAAGCTACCCATTATCAAGCAATGCTATTATGGGAATAATTCTCTTTATAGTCTCTACTTTTGGTTTTGTACTATACTCTTTAACTTTTGCAATCATAAAAAAGACTATTCCTCTTAGCCATGCAACACTATTTTTTCTTTTTTCTCTAATATATTCCGCATTTTTTATAGATAAATATTGTTACCCTATTTCTGAGATTATGCAACACATTAGAGTTTAAATTTTATTCTAAAATTTAACATAATCCAATAATTGAATCTCTTTTAGGGTAGTTTCAGTAAAAAATCAAATAAGCTTTGTTAAACTTAAAATATAATCACAAAGGATGATCGATGAAAAGACTATTGACTACTACCGTTACGGTTGCTGTTTTACTCACAACAAATGTAACAGCATATGATTTTGGTTCAACACCAAAAACAATCTCTGCACACTTTGTTGCTCCAGCACAAACATTAGATAGTGTTAAGAAAAAATTAACAGAGAATGGATTTAAGATTCTTTCTACAACTAATATTATAGATGGACATGATGTCCTTGCTATTACTAATGATGAACTTAAAGCAACCAATACTTATATGGCAGCTATTCATGTAAGTGTTAATGGGTCAGATGTTCGTGTTCAAAATCCATCTTACCTTGGTGCTGCATTTCTTGGAGACAAGTATAAGTATGGACAGTTTAAAGCCACAGTAAATGCTTTAGAGAAAGCTCTAGGGTCTCTAAAAGGTTCTAAACAAAAAACAGATTTTTCTGATTTAGAAGATTATAACTTTATGATGGGAATGCCAAAAGTAGATGATACTATTACTGTTAAAGAGGGTAAGGATTTAGCATCAAAAGTAAGTGATGCAGCTTATACACTTACTTTACCAAATGGCAATGTAATAGTAGGTCATAAACTAAGTAAAAAAACAAATAAGTTTCTAAAAACACTTAATGAAGAGAATAATGCACAAATTTTACCTTATGAGTCAATGGTATCAGGCGATGAGGCACAGATACTAGACCCAAAATTCTATCTTGCTCTCTCATTACCAAACTTGAGTATGGGGCAATTTATGGAGATTGCATCTGTCCCTGATGACATTGAAACAGAGATTACAAAAGCTTACAAATAAACCTCTACTTCTGAACCCAAGAGATTGGGTTCAACTTCTAAAAACTTTTACCTATAATCTTATTCAAACCTATATCTTAATAATATCTATAAAAAATTATTTTTTATTGTTTTTTATGGCAATATATTAATTAATATATAATTTAAAAAATTATTTTTTATTATTTTTTGTATTTATTAAAATATTTAAGTCATTATTAATTATAATAGATAGGCTAGAGTTAAATTTTAAGTGATTTTACTATAGTACATTAAAAAAAGGGAAAAAATGAACATTCTTAACAAACATAAGAAAGCTGTTTTGTTGTTAGTAGGTATTATAGTATCTACGCTACCTACATTTGCAACAATCTATGAAGATGCAGAAGATCTGAAAACCACTGGTTGGGAAGATACTACTCATAACCTTAATACAACTATTGCGAATATATATGATTCACAAAAAGAGAGTAGAGTTATCGAATTAAGAGGTAATGGCAAAAATACAATGTTCGGCTTAGGAGCTACAGAAAGTGTCAATTCTAATAGTTGGAACAATTCAACAGAGAAACAACTTAAATGGTCAATGAATTATAGTGAAAGTTTTTCTATATATATTCCAATTTCTACAGAAAAGGGAAAACGATTTCTAGTTTACACCAATCAAGGTACCGATAAAAAAGGTAAAATTCGTGGAGGAAAAGTTCGTTATGGTTTAGGTGAAGATAGTATTGATGGAACATGGCATACTTTTACAAGAGATTTAGAGGCAGATTGGAATGCTTTTGAACCTGATAACCCTTATATTAAAGTCCATGGATTTTTTATTAGAGGTTCAGGGAGAGTAGATGATATCTCACTTTCACAAAAAGCTATAGAGCCTACTACAGAAAACAACTCAACAGACTGGGTAGTCTATGGCGATACAACTGATGCAATCATTGAAACAGTAGAAGATATAGAGAGAGGAAGCTCAGTTATTAAATTAACAGCTCATGGGGAAAATACAGGTTTTCGTTTAGGTAACAGAGCAGGAAGAGCCTCTTATGTTGGAGCTTGGCATAACCAAACAGAGAAAATACTTCAATGGTCAATGAAGTATGATGAACCATTTACAATCTATATTCCAATTACAACGGAACATGGAAATAGATTCTTAACTTACACCAATCAGAGTGAAGATAAGAAGGGTAAAGTTCGTGGAGGAAAAGTTAGTTATGGTTTAGGTGAAGATAGTATAGATGGAACTTGGCATACCTTCACTAGAGATTTAGAGGCAGATTGGAATGCTTTTATGCCTAATGACCCTTTTGTTGCTGTTAATGGTTTTTTTATTAAGGGTTCTGGATATGTTGCTGATGTTATGACGTTAAATAGTTCAAATCCTCCTATAGATAGTGTAAAACCTATTATCTCACTTCTTGGAAATGCAAATATTACTTTAACCGTAGGCGATACATACACCGATGCAGGTGCAACAGCTACAGATGATGTTGATGGAGATATTACAGCAGATATAAATATCACTTCCAATGTAAATACATCAGTAGCAGGAATATATCATGTTCATTACAATGTAAAAGATTCTAGTGGCAATATGGCTAATGAAGTAATTAGAGAAGTTAAAGTAGAAGCAGTAACTACTTGTGACCTTTCAACAGCTATTACGCGTAGTCAACTTCGGAGTATGATAGAAAATCGTGAAGATATTTCAGGGGTTAATACTTGTGCTATTACCGATATGAGTTATCTATTTAGTCCTTATCCTACTTATTATGAAGATTTTGGAGAAATAACTTATGATGATAATGGATACTTTAATTTAAATGGATGGGATGTTTCAAATGTAACAAATATGGAAGGTATGTTTAAAGGTGTAAGAATTCCTGATGGTACAGAAGGAATTATATCAATAGATAAATGGAATGTTTCAAATGTCAGAAATATGCGTGATATGTTTAAAAATATGAATGCAGGAGCTAGTGATTTATCTGATTGGAATGTCTCTAATGTTACAAATATGAGTGGAATGTTTCAAAATTACATTGATGACCAACATAGTGGAGGCACAATGACTTCTTCTTTCGCTAAGTGGGATGTTTCTAATGTGACAGATATGTCTTTTATGTTTTATGGAATGTATCAACCAATAGGATTAGAAGATTGGAATGTTTCTAATGTACGAGATATGTCGTATATGTTCTATAATGCAAGATACTTTAATGATGCTATAGGAAATTGGGATGTTTCAAATGTTACAAATATGGAGTATATGTTTGCAGGAGAAGGAGCATTTTCTCGAGAATATAATACTGATATGCACTTTAATCAACCAATAGGCAACTGGAATGTTTCTAATGTTAAAAATATGGAAAGAATGTTTTGGTATTCAACTGCATTTAATCAAGATATTAGTGGTTGGAATATCTCTAATGTTACCAATTATGAAGAGTTTAAAGAAGGAGCACCACTAGATGATGCACATAATCCATTTATCGTTTCTTCTCGTAAACCAGTCATTAAGTTACTTGGTGATGCTCTTGTATTTTTAAAAATTGGCGATACTTACACCGATGCAGGAGCAACGGCTATGGATGACGTAGATGGGAACATTACCGCTAATATTCAAGTGACAGGATTACCAATTGATACTTCTATAGAAGGAAACTATACTATAACTTATGAAGTTAGTGATTCAGAAGGTAATAATGCAAATATTATTACAAGAATCATCAAAGTAACTAATAATATTATTAACTTAAACGATGGTCTAATAGCTTATTATAAGTTTGAAGGAAATGCAAATGACTCTTCAGGAAATGGACATGATGGAATTGAGTATGGTGGAGTTAGTTATACTAATGGGGTAATAGGACAAGCACTAAAACTTGATGGTTCATCTAGAATAAATCTAGCATCATTCTCCGATACTAATGTTGCGAGAGGATTGACATATTCATATTGGTTTAAAAAATATACAGCTAGACCTGAAGCTGTATTTTCTCAATACACATGGTATAATAACGGTCATGTATTTTATCATGCAATATCTAACACAAATATATATGCTACCTCTTTTCTGAATTTACAAGGAACCTCTTCAAATGGTCTAACTGCTTTATATTCTGAAGATTTTCAATGGCACCATGTTGTAGTCAACTCAACATCAAATAAATTACAACTATGGCTTGATGGAGCTTTAGTAAAAGAAGTTCCTAAAGTCGAAGATCCATATATCACGAATTCATCTATACAAACCTATATAGGCGATACAGGATTAGAAGGTGATGGAAGTGACAAACACTTTAGAGGAGAGTTAGATGACTTTAGAGTATATAACAGAGGTTTAAGCCCTCAAGAAATAGAAGTTATCTTCAATCAAGGAGCAGTGGAAGGGTAATCCCTTCGACTGTTCTAATAAAAATAAGAGAGTCTACTATAGCCCTGCCTCTTTAATAGCCTCTGCCTGTGCATGATGATTCAATGGGTCAAGTACTAACTTCAAGTTACCATCATTCATAATTCTATCTAGTGAATAGAGTGTCAAATCAATTCTATGGTCAGTTAGACGGTTTTGTGGGTAGTTGTAGGTTCTAATCTTTTCAGAACGAGCTCCTGTTCCTACCTGTAGTTTTCTTTGACTCGACGTTGCGTCGAGCTGTTTTTGAAGTTCATGTTCATAGACTCTTGCTTTTAGAACTTTCATCGCTTTATCACGGTTTTTATGTTGTGACTTCTCATCTTGAATGGCAGCGACAATCCCTGTAGGAATGTGTGTTAACCGAACAGCTGAATCGGTAGTGTTGACTGACTGTCCTCCACAACCACTTGAACGATAGACATCCATCTTAATCTCATTTGGTTTGATGTCAACTTCAACATCATCTACCTCAGGAATGACAGCCACAGTAATAGCAGAGGTATGTACACGCCCTTGTGTCTCCGTATCTGGTACACGCTGAACACGGTGGATTCCTGCTTCAAATTTAAGTTGAGAGTAGACACCCTCACCACTAATTTGAGCAATCATCTCTTTGTACCCACCAGCTGTTCCATCTGAAGAGGAGATAATCTCAACCTTCCACCCCATCTGCTCTGCGTAACGAAGATACATCTTAAAGACATCTGCAACAAAGAGTGCTGCCTCATCTCCCCCTGCCCCTGCTCTAAGCTCTAAAATAATGTTTTTGTCATCATTAGGATCAGTTGGAATCATAAGAACTTTAATCTCCTCTTCAAGCTTAGGAAGTAAAGGTTCTAGCTCAGAAAGCTCCTCTTTTGCCAAATCACCCAATTCAGCATCACCAAGAAGCTCTTTGTTCTCCTCTATCGCCTCTGCTGTTTCAATATATTGATTTGCCTTTTCAACCAACTTACTTAACTTTGCTTGTTCTTTTCCTAGCTCTGTCATCTTTTTGACATCAGAGGCAATATCTGGAGAGCTTAGTAAGGTATTGATTTCATCATAACGGTCTATAAATGGTTGGAGTTTTTCTTTAAACATAAGAGAACCTAGTTTGTGGATTTTGTAAAGATGTTTGGGTAATCAAAAAGATTACCCGAATATAAAAGAAGAGGTGCTAACTATGCAGCGATTTTATTAACCATATGGTTAAGTCTACTTACTTTTCTTGCAGCTGTAGATTTCTTAAGGAAACCTTTACTTACCATTTTATGAATTTGTCTGTTAGCCACTTTAAATGCCTCTTCTGCCGCTGCTTTATCATTTGCTTCTGCTGCAACTACTACTGCTTTAACAATATTTTTAAATCGTGTTCTGTAGTATCTATTTCTCTCTGTTCTTTTTGCTGTCTGTCTGATTCTTTTAATCGTTGACTGATGATGTGCCATATAATAAGTCCTTTGTTTGGTACGTTTTAGATGTTAGCTCTTTTGTAGAAGAGTCTATAATTTGGCGAATTTTATCTAAAAAACTCTTTGAACTCCTTTATAGTGATTTTAAATTTGGGATATATTAGTTTTTTTCTGTTTTAAGTAATTCTTTTAATTTCTGCTCTCTTAACTCAAGCTCTTTCTCCCAAAGCTTCATCTGATACTCCTTTTCATCAAGCTCTCTCTCTTTTGTAGAGATTTCATCCTCTTGCTCTTCACTTTTATTCTCTTGCTGTCTCTTTTCACCATCTCCAACAATAACAACTCTTCTATCTAAAGAGACATCCCCTTTAGAGTCTCTTGCCATATACATCACCATGTAAACTCCCTCCTCATTACTATTAATATCATCCAATGAGTTTACCTCAACCTTACCATCTTCTTTATCATATGCCAAGACACCTGCTTCAACATAAGTTTCACCTAAAGCCAAATATTTAGGATTATCACCCTCTATTTTTATAATTGGTAAATGGTTTTTTTTTGAAGTTACTTTTTTAGAGTGAAGAAGAGGCTTAGATTTTTTTTTACTCTGTTTCTTCTTTATTTTTTTTATTTCTGTCTTAAGATTATCAAGACTTCCATCCCCTTTAATAACAAAAGTTTCAATTGATAAGAGCTGTTTCCGATTATCAAAATAGTTTAAATCCTCTTGTAAATTTCGATTAATCGTATGCCACTCTCCATCCACAATACTCTCTCCTAAACCTATTTGATGGTAACTATTGTGATTTCCAGCAGTATATATAAGGTAACTTTCGCCTTGAGTTGTTTGAAGAATCAAAATAATTACAACATCTTTTTTATATTTCATCTCCCAAGAGAGCCAATAGGCATACTTCTCTCTTTTTGATTTATTTTTTTTCATAGCATTAAACTTGTATATACTCTTAACACCTTCACCCTCAAAGTGTATCACTCTACTTTTTTTAGCTCTATCATAGTAGTTTTCAATATGTGCCTCTGTAGGAGAAAAAACAATCTCCCAACGTGAAGTTTTTTTATCTTCAGCATCTTCTTGAACAATCGCACTAAGAGGTAAAAGAAAAAAAGAAAATAGACAGATAGTTTTTAAAATAGACATCAAAACTCCTCTTATTTAAAGATAATAAGAGGATTATAACATAAAATATTATTATTTATTAAAAAATGTTTTTAATTATTAAAAAAACAGGACAAAAGAGAAGACAATAAATAGAATAAAGTGTAAAAAGCCTTCAAGCATATTAGTCTCACCATCATTAAAGTTCACAATACTAACAAGTAGTGTCAACCCTAAAAGCGTTCCTTGCATAGGTGTAATAGCTAGATTTAACTCTAACCCTGCTAGATATGAGATAACAATAACGGATGGAACCGTTAATAGAATAGTAGCTAAAGAGGCACCTAGTGCTATGTTAATGACCGTTTGCATGTTATTTCGAAGTGCTGAACGCATAGCCACAATAAGCTCTGGAGAGGCAGAGATAAGGGCAACACCTACTGCACCTAAGGCTAGAGGTAGACCTAAATACTCCAAGTTATGCTCCATAAACAGAGCTAAAATCTCAGACATAAACCCAATAAGTGTAATATAGACAACAAGTAGTATAGCATGATACCAACCATTTATACCCTCATGGTGATGAGACTCATCCTTGCAACTCTCTTCACCTTTATACTCAAAGAAGTATTTATGGTTTTTTAATTGAACTTTAGTAAAAACAATATAGAGTAAGACAAATACACCAACAATAAACCACATATAAGAACCTATATGCTCTGTATCAATAAGATTTGGAAGCACCATAGAGAGTCCAATAGCAACCAATAGCATAGAGAGATAGGAGTTTGAAGAGTCAACATTATAAGGTTGTTCTCCAAACTTAATTCCACCAATTATTGCTGCGAAACCAAGTAATCCATTGATATCTAGCATAATTGCCGAGTAGATAGTATCACGAGCAAGAACAGGATTATGTGCATGAAGCATCATAATAGCAATAATCATAACCTCCACAGTAACAGCAGACATAGTTAATATAAGTGTACCATAGGGTTCACCAAACTTCTCTGCTAACATCTCTGCATGGTGAGCAACAGCTAAAGAGGCATAGACAATTACCACAAATAAAACAATAAAACCGAAAATATTTCCCATTGGGGTTTGACTAAACGAATGTTCATAAACACTAAAAATAGCCAAAGTAATAAGAGAGATAAAGAGTGGATACTCCTTAAAAAAATCCTTCATAGTAACTCCTTAAAATAAACTATGATAGGATACCAAAACTCTTATCTGTATTGTCTAAAATTCAAACTAAATCTTAATGGAGTACCTCTAAAATAGTGAGGCTTTTTTGCTGCATAGAAGCGATATAGAATCTCCTGTGCTTGAGGGTGACCTCTCTTTGCTGCTCGTGTAAGCCAAAGCCGTGCTAACTCAGCATTTTGACGTACCCCCTGACCATAATGGAAGAGTAATCCAAACTCATATTGTGAGAGGCTATGTCCTTTAAGTGCAGCTTTATGCAACCACTTAAATGCTTTATGTAGATTTTTAGGTGTCTGTTGTGCATACTTATAACGTATACCCAAATCATACTGTGCATAAACATTACCATAGTGTGCTTCTCTTTCTACCTGTTGCATTGTTGTTGCAGAGAGATATGCACTCATAACTATTAAAAATAAGAATATTAGCTTTTTCATAATTATTAATTAAACCTTAAATAAAAATTTTAATTATTATATTACAAATATATTTAAACATAGAAGTAAAGTATGAAATCAAGCCAACTAAAGTTATAAAGAATAGAAAAAATAGATATATTTTAGTTCTCTAAAAGTTATTTTTTATTTAAAATATCTTCATAAAAATGATAACAACTCAGATATATCTCATCATCTTCCATTTTAATTCGTTCATCATTTTTCATAAATGCTTTTCTTAATCGTTTAACCACTTTTAATTTTCGCTTCTCTTTAGTTATTTTACAACGCACAAAGAACTCATCTAAAGTAATCCAACAATCCTCATCCTCCTCAAAACTCTCTTTAAGAGAGATAGCTTCAATAGGGGCTGACTGATTCTCTAACTCTCTCTTTTTATCAATCACCATATAGTCAACCTGTTTTACATAGAGATTACGCATCTCGGTAAAGACCTGCTTGAGTAACTCAATCTCACCACGTAGTGTAGTGTTTATCTCTGTATTAGTATGTTTTAAATCAGAGATACTCTCTTTTAACGTAGCTATTGTCTCCTCTTTTGATTTTAATAACTCTTTTACATCTACCAAATGAGAAGCGACTCTCTCTTCTTCTACATTTTTTTTATCTGCTGTATCTTCATCTACTACAATATAGATTTTACCATCGACTGTTTTAGACTCCAATGTACCCTTTTTTATCTTTGCATAAACAGCCTGACGAGAGATTCCTTGTGATGCAGCATACTCAATAGGTTTTACCAATTTGCTCATCTATATACCTTTTTTCCCATAATTATTAACAATAATAGCATAATATTATTACTTTGTAAATGATTAATAGAAAAGAACAATAAATTTAATAGAGAGATTTTTAAAATTTTTTATTTTGATAAAAGTTTAGATTTTGTATAGATTTGTTTGAATAGGGATTTTTGAAGAGAGGGAGTATACATAAAGTATGTGACCGAACGGAGGAAACCCCATTCGGACAAAGATATGCGAAAGCTAGACTTTTATATTCTTGCTTCTTCTCTTCGTTGTAACATCTCCCAAGTCTTATCAACATCTGCTTGAACTTGGTCAATGATATGTCTGTACTCTGGTTTAAACAAGTGTTTATAACGCCCTTGTGCAGCCATATACTCCTCGACAGGAATTGGATTTTTAGGTCTATAGAGAATATTTAACTCATGACCATTAACAATCTCATATATAGGGAACATCAATGAGTCTGTTGCTAAATCTGCAAGACCTACTGTATCTTTTGGGTCAAATTTCCACTCTGTACAACAAGGAGAAACAGTATTGATAAAACAAGGTCCCTCAGTCTCTAATGCTTTTTGGAAACCTTTAGCCATTGACTTCCATTTGTTTGGAGCCAACTGTGCCACATAAGGAGAACCATGAGCAGCCATAATTGCAACAATATCTTTCTTCTTCTCTTTTTTACCATAAGAGTGTGTTCCTGCAACTGATGTTGAAGTAGTAGCACCTACTGGAGTAGCAGAAGAACGTTGTCCACCTGTATTGGCATAGTTTTCATTGTCGAGACAAATATAGGTAAAGTCATGTTGTCTCTCCATTGCACCAGAAAGCCATTGGAAACCAATATCAAAAGTTGAACCATCTCCACCAAATGCTACAAATTTAACAGGAGCATCATTATCTTTTAGGTTACCTTTTTTCTTTCTTACTTTGTGCATTACTTGTGCCGCTGTAACGGCTGTTGCTGCGTTTTCAAACCCAATGTGAATCCAAGAGGTATCCCATGATGTAAATGGATAAACAGCTGTTGAAACCTCTAAACAACCTGTATTTGAAGCGATAACTAAGTTATCATCAGTACAGTTCATTAGCTCTCTAACAATCATAGAGTGAGCACATCCTGGACAGAGAGTGTGTGCACCCTCAAATCTATCGTTATTTGTTGAGAACTCTTTTAAGTTCTTTATTGATGTAATTGCCATATTTTAACCCCTTGCTGTTTTAAAGAATCCAAGTTTAGGACCTCTAAGACCTGTAAACTGTTGAATATCTGTTGTTATGTGACCTGCATCTGCATTTGCTTTTTGGTCTTGGAAAATCTCTTTACAGTTCTCAATAGACAGGTCACGTCCACCTAAACCATAAATATAGTTAGTTACCATTGGTCTACTCTTAGATGTAGCCATTGCTGCTGCTACCTCATTATAGAATGCACCCATAGCTCCACCAGGAGATGAACGGTCTGTAACTGCAATCGATTTTACACCTTCAAGTGCATCTCTTACCTCATCAAGAGGGAAAGGTCTAAAACATCTAATTGCAACAACACCTGCTTTAATCCCTTTCTCTTTTCTTAACTCTTTAGCTGCTACTCTTGCTGTCTCGACTGTAGTACCTAGACCAACTAGTGCAACTTCAGCGTCTTCCATATCATAAGTTTCAACTCTGTTATATTTTCTACCTGAAATTTTTTCAAACTCAGCAAACACTTCATCAATTACTTCTCTTGAATCCATAAGTGCTTTATGCTGTTTTGCTTTATGTTCAAAGTGCCAATCCTCTTCAGTTTGAGCACCGTAAGTTACAGGTCTTGAGAAGTCAAGCATATCATCCACAGGAACAATATCACCTACAAAATTGTAAGCCACTTCATCACTTAATGGGTAAACATTTTGTGCTGTATGTGATGTAATAAATCCATCTTGGTGAACCATAACAGGAAGTCTTACTCTATGGTCTTCTGCCACTTTAAATGCACATAGTGCTAAATCATACGCCTCTTGAGCATTAAATGCACCAAATTGAATCCAACCTGAATCACGCCCTAAATACATATCTGCATGGTCACCACGAACGTTTAATGGAGCAGCTAATGCTCTATTTACAACGTTTAGTACAATTGGCAGTCTCATTCCTGATGCTTGATAGAGTACCTCTACCATTAAAGCAAAACCTTGAGATGAAGTAGCTGTTGATACACGTCCACCAGCAGCTGAAGCACCGATACATCCTGACATTGCAGCATGTTCAGACTCAACCATAACAAACTCTCCATTAATGTAGCCGTTACCGACATACGCACCATAGTTTTCAACAATTGGAGTTGATGGAGTAATTGGGTAAGCAACCACAACATCAACATCAGCTTGTCTTAGAGCTTGAGATGCAGCGTAGTTACCGTCCCAAACTTCTCTCTCATTTAAATCAAATTTTTCTGCCATAACGACCCCTTACTTTTTCTCTTTTTTCTTTTTCTCTGGCCATGCTGCTAGAGACTCATCTAAGTCTGCATGTTCATTGAACATAAGAAGTGATTTTGGATTTGTTGGACAAACTTCCACACAAACTTCACACCCTTTACAGTGGTCATAATCAATTCCTAACATCTGTTTATCTCTTGAGATAATAGATGTATCTGGACACCATACCCAACAGTTTTGACAATCAATACAGATATCTCTGTTAAAGACAGGTTTCTGAACTCTCCAAGAAGCAACACTTGCTGTATATGAGTTAAATTCAGAATAGTTTCTCTCTTCTGCTTTTTTATGGGCAATATCAGAGGCATCTCCATCAAAAGATGTTAATACAATACCTTGTGTAACTTCATCCCAACCAACTAAACCAGCTCCAGCTCCTAGTTGATGTTTCCCTCTTTTATCATTTGCACATAAATTTAAATCTTGTGATTCTACTGACATTATTTACCCCTCTCTACTTAACTTCATTATAGGCTCTTGTAATAGCACCCATGTTTCCATCAATAATCTTTTGAGGGAACTTAGCCAATACACGCTTCATGTTTTCTAAGAAATAATCTAACTCAAACATACCAGAAACTTTTACAAAAGCACCAAGCATTGGTGAATTTGGAATAGAACGTCCAATAGTATCAAGCGATATTTGAACACAATCTACAACAAATACTCTATCCTCTTTTCCTTCAAGTGCAGGAATTCCTGCAATCAGTTCTTCTTTAGAAAGGTGAGTTGTAATAATATACTTTGTACTCTCTTTTTCATTCTCTGTAATGTTGTCTGTAAATGCCAACGCAGGGTCAATTACTAAAACATAATCAGGATTCATAAACTTTGCATGATTAAAAATCTGCTCATCTGAAATTCTGTTATATGCTCTAAGAGCTGCCCCTCTCTTTGCAGAACCATAAAGTGCAAAGGCTTGAACCTCTTTACCTGTTGTTGCTACAACATCTCCTAAACCTTTAGCACCAGATACGGCACCTTGTCCAGCTCGGCTGTGCCATCTAATTTCTGTCATGACTTCTCCTAAAATTTTACTGTTATGAAGTATTGTAATCACCCCTCTCTTAAAGGGTGTTCATAGCTCTATAAAAAATCATATAAATTACAAAGATGTATACTTTCTATGCACTATTTATAATTTTCATCACTTTTTTTAATATGTTTGACGGCTTCATGTACATTTGTAGTTATGAAACTAGCACACTTTTGTAACATCTCTAAAGATGCATAGCCCGAAGTAACAGCTACAGAGTGAATTTTTGCATTTTTTGCAGACTCAATATCCATACAAGTGTCACCAATCATCCATGTTCTACTTTTATCATGTTCTAACTTTGCTAAAGCTTTTAAAATAGGTTCTTTGTGAGGTTTAGGGTTTTGAACATCTTCACGTCCAATTAACACACTAAAGTAGTGCATCAGACCCATGTGTTCTAAAAGAATACGAGAGTACTCTCCTGTTTTTGTAGTAACAACACCAAGTGTAGCAAACTCACTTGCCTCTTCAATGGCATCTCTAGCACCATCAATTAACGTGGTCTTTTCACAAGAGATTATACGATAGTGCATCTTGTAGGTATGCACATATTCATCTACTCTCTCTTCTGCTACACCAAGTGTTAAGAACATATCTTCTAAAGTATGTCCTATCTCATTTTTAATTGCCTCATCTGAAGGGCTATCCCCTCCAAAAGTCTCAAAAGCAACTCTAAATCCATCTAAAATTGCCTCTGTTGAGTCAATCACCGTCCCATCTAAATCAAATAGTATTACTCGCTTCATCAATCTCTTTCATTGTGTGATAGCCTACTATACCATCAACAACTAAATTTTCTCTTGTAGATTGAAACGCTTTTACTGCTTGTTCCATACTTTCTGAAAAAGTACCATCTTCTTCTAACTCATAGCCTAATGAGTTCAACATCTTTTGAACAATATAGACCATAGTACCACTCTGCCCTAAAGACAAAACTTGAAAATTCATTTTCTCTTCTGTAATTTTACTCATAATTATACTCCTAAAAAACTACTTTATATATGTATCTTATAGGAAAAAGTTTAGTAAAAATTAAAGCTTAAAATCTAATTTAATTTTGAATTTTTTTTAAAGTTGATTATTATGATTGTTTATGGATAAAGCTATAAAATAGAATAATGTCTGTTTCCAAATATTAAAGAAAGCCTAAAATATGGCTTTTTCTTAAAAAGAGAGATTAATATAACCTTATCTAATTTATTAAATTAAAAATAATAAAAGGTTATACTTCTCTCTTTAGTGTGTATAAAAGTAACATGAAAGAGGAGTCTAGAAGACTATTTAATCTCCTCTTCGGCTTTCATGATATATAACTGTTCACCTTTTCCCATTTTACTCATCGGTGCTTCTACTCTATTTTTAGAGCTATCACCTACCTCTACAGGTATAGATAATATCTTTGGTCGTTCTCCTTTAATAGAAGCAATAACGTTAATGTAAAAACGTCCCTCTTTTAAAGAGAATGGCTCTAAATTAAGCTTAAACTCTTGATTAGAAGAGGTAATAGGAAATTGATATGTTTGATGTTTAATCCCTTTTAAAATCTTTTGACGAGGATAAACCTCAACACTTAACACTCCTCTATCTTTAGAACTACTAAAGGTAATAGTAACACTACTAGGAGTATCAATATCAACATGTTCACTACTATATTTTATGACAACAGAAGAGCCACCTTTTTGCATCATTTTACTTGTATCTCCTTTTAAAACCTCATAAACTTTTTTGGGTTGTACCATAAAATAGACTAAGAGTGTTACTATAGCTAAAAGAGCTACTATCCATATTTGATTTTTTTTCATCTCTGCTCCTTAATTTTTAACTAATTTAACGCTATATTTCGTACCACTGTACTGATTATAGACAACAACTGCCATTCTATAAGTACCTGCTTGTAGATGAGTAGTAACACTATCACTTAAAGCTGGTGGATTTTCAGCCACAGCTACAGGTTGATTTGAAGAGCCTCTATAGAGGTAAAAGTCTGGGTCAGGATTACCTGAGCTACCCACTTGAGTAACAGTAATGGTATAATCACCCTCACTAGGAACTTCTACCTTAAGTAAATTATAGGCACCCAATTGATTTGTTCTACCACGTTCACTCAAATAATTATCTACTGCATAGTTTGTTACAATGGTAACCTCACTTCCTGTGCTTAACTCATCATAAAGTGGATTTGCATACTCCTGTTTATTAGTTCGTCCACTTCCATAAATATCAGTAATTGGGGCTATACTCTCTTGCGCTACAATATTATCTATGGCTGTTACATCAGATGGATGTTCATCTTTTAATCCTTTAATAAACGTAAAGATACTTGTAAATGCTGGTGTATTTTTCTCTTTTCCAATAAGAAGTTTATGAATGGGTTTAAAGCCATAAGAGATAGTATCTCCCGTATCATTATGACTATCATATATATCGTACAATATTTGCTGTATAGAAGCTTCTGAGAACCAACCAGGATTATCACGATTAAATTCTGTCTCTAAGTTCATACTCCAACCATTGGCTTGATGTACTCCTGAAGAGTCCCAATAGGTTGGATTGTCTCGTATCATGGATGAAATAGCATTACCAAAACCTTCACCAAAAGCAAGACGAATATCTAACAGCTCTCCAGCACCATGACTTCCTCCAATATTATCCGATCTTGAAAATTTTGTCTCATAGTAATGCCCCCACTCATGAGCAATAACTCCACTATCATACTCGTCCGTGTCTGAATTTTCATCACCTAAAATATAAAGTGTATCATTACCATTATAATAGGAAGTTCCAATATCTCCATTACTAATAGCTCCTGATGCAGATTTATTATTTTTTGACCAAAAAATATTTAGTGGTGGAAAAACAATACTACTATCAGCAGAGCGTACCTTCTGAATCGCTTGATAAACCACATCTAAAATAGCAAAAGGTGCTGCTGTTCGTGTACCAGTATAGGAAGAGCCACCCCAACCAGAAGATGCATTTAGATTTCTTGTTTGGCTTTTAGTTTTACTAACAGAAGCTAAACTACCCTCCATTACATAAAGTGCATCACCATTGGTATTATCTTTAACTGCAAAATCCCAATTTGAAGATTTGAGTTTAGATAAAACTTGAACTTTGACTTTGTCTGTTATATCTTTTAGATTATTAAACTCATAGTACCCCTCTGCATCTGTTGTTGTACGACCTAACTCTTGACCTGAAGCATTTACTATACGAACAATGGCTCCTCGTACACTCTTTTGTGTCGTATGTGCATAATCTAAACCAACTCCATTTGCATTAACGGGAACAGAGTCATAGGTAATCTTCCCCTTAAGTTTAATTGCTGTCTCATCTACAGAGACGACTTCTATCTCAATAGTTGCACTATCTTCCCCTTGAGCATTTTTTCCTGTAACCGTGTAAGTTTTCAAAGATTGACTAACAGTAGGAGTTCCAAAGATAGAACAGTCGTTATTTAGTTTTAATCCCGAAGGAAGTGATGGTCTAATACTACAACTTGTTATCTCTCCTCCACGATTAGTAAATTGTATAGGAGTAATAGACTTTGACCTCTGCAATCTGACAGCTGAATGGTTATCTATTGTAGGTGAACTTTTTTCTGATTGTGTAGATGATGATTCTGTAGATGGTGATTCAACATTTTCTACTTTAACACTTGTCTCTCCACAACCAATAAGCAATAATGCTACAAAGACAAAACTAGGATAGTGTTTCATATTTTAACTCTCTTTCTTATTTTACTACCCCCATAGTAAAAGATTTATACTTAATTTAAATTTAAATTTTAAATTTAATTAACATATTAGCATAAAATTGTATTTAATTGTGGAGCAGACTCTAAAAGTCTCTTAGTATACTCCTCTTTAGGAGCATTCATAACCTCATTAACCACCCCTTGCTCTACAATCTTCCCTTCTCTCATAACAGCTACCTCATCAGCAATAGTAGAGATAATTGATAAATCATGAGTAATAAACAGATAAGAGAGCCCCCTCTCTTTTTGCAACTTTTTTAAAAGCTCTAATACCTGACTTCTAACAGTCACATCTAAA
>JALVEV010000289.1 GCA_027030605.1 Campylobacteraceae bacterium
AAAAAGACATCATCTTCTACCTCTACACCCTCATAGAGAGAGACATTGTTTTGAACCTTTACTCCATTGCCAATTGTAACCTTTGGACCTACTACACAGTTTTGTCCAAATGAGCAGTTAGCTCCAATGGTTGTATGGCTTAAAATATGAGAGAAGTGCCATATCTTAGTCCCATCTCCTATATTAACCTCTGTATCAACAATGGCTGTTTTATGTTTGAAAAAATTGGACATTACCCAATTACCTTTTTACAGAATGGATGATAGTTACCATTTAGTCCAATAGCATCTAAATTACGAATGGTAGAGACCGTAGAGATAGAGCCATAAGCCTCATCAAGACCAAAACCATTACCTTTTAAAATCTCTTCATAACTTCTAGTATGTAAATCGGTAAATCCACCTGAAAACTCAATTTCATCGCCATCTACAGTAATACTTCTATAGGTTCTCTGCCCTAAATCTTTTACATCTTGAGGTATATAGTCATAATTGACAGAGAGGAACCAACGGACATTGGCATTTTTAAGTTTGAATGAACCTGCATTGCAATCTGGAGTCTTAACATGTACCACATTCTCCTCAACATCTCCAAATATCCATGTAAGCATATCATAAAAGTGTACCCCAATATTTGAAGCGATTCCTCCTGATTTAGATTGGTCACCTTTCCAAGATACAAAGTACCATTTACCACGACTTGTTAAATAGGTTAAATCAATATCATACATCTTATTTGGATTCTCTTCTAACTCTTTAGCTATCTTCTCTTTAAGTGCTATTATTGAAGGGTGTAGTCTAAGCTGTAAAATATTATAAACCTTTTGACCTGTCTCCTCTTCAATTATTTTTAGTTGGTCAATATTCCAAGGATTTAGCACTAAAGGCTTCTCACAGATAGCATCTGCTCCACTCTTTAATGCAAAACGTATATGCGAATCATGCAGATAGTTAGGAGAGCATATTGAGACATAGTCTATCTTATTTCCTGTATCTCTTCTCCATTTATCAACAAATCTATCAAAGCGTTCAAACTCTGTAAAGAAGTCTGCTTGGGGAAAATGGCTATCCATAATACCAATACCATCATAAGGGTCAAGAGCTGCTACTAGCTCATTACCTGTCTCTTTAATTGCTTTCATATGTCGTGGAGCGATGTAACCTGCTGCTCCTATTAGTGCAAAATTCTTTTTGTCCATAATAAAATTTATCCTTTTTTTAAAATAAAAAAATATTCTATCAGATAAATAAACATATATAGATGAAAAATATTAATTAATCTATCATTTTATTATAAGTTCAATATAGTTTCAAAAGGTATATTTTTGTTATTAAGTGTTATAATATGTTGCATTTTTAAAAATGTAATATTTAAAAAAAGGGAAAAACTATGAAACACAAACATATTTTTCAACTGCTTTTTATAAGCCTCCTATTTACAGAGTTTCTCTCTGCAAATATGCCTATTATAGGTCAAATTGACACAGACCACTACTCAGAGCAGGTTACACTAAATAGTGCTGAGACAAAAGCATTCATTACAAACTACTCTAGTGGTTTTGATATCATAGATATATCCAACCCTACAAACCCAACAAAGATTGGTGCTTTTACAGATACTGATGGTGGTAGGGTATATGATATTGCTCTTAACAGTAGTGAGACTATCGCCTATGTCGCTTTAGACCAAGATGGAGTTGTTATTGTAGATGTTACAGACCCATCAAATGTTACTATCTTAGGGAGCTACAATACAAATGGACGAGCAAGAGGGGTTACACTCTCAAAAGATGGAACTAAACTCTTTGTTGCTGACTATTTTGATGGCTTAGTAGTACTCGATGTAACTAATCCAAATGCCCCTACAAAAATTGGACACTATGTAACAGATTATCAAAACAATGGTAAAGTATGGGATGTTGTTCTCTCACAAGATGAATCAAAAGCATATTTAGCTAACCACTCAAAAGGTCTACTTATTCTAAATGTCTCCAATGTTGCCTCTATCTCAAAAATTGGAGAGTATGATACAGCAGGAATTACACTTGATGTTGCACTCTCTTCAGATGAATCTAAAGCTTATGTTACCGACTACGATAATGGTTTAGTTGTTATTGATATATCAAATCCTGCAAATCCTACTAAGATTGGACATTTTCCATCAGGGGATAAAGCATGGAGATTAAAACTCTCTTCAGATAACAATAAAGTATTTATGGCAGATAGAGAGAATGGATTAGTAGCCATTGATGTAACAAACCCAACAGCACCTACATTTATAGATAAACAGTCAACAGGTGTCTATACATTCGGAGTGACACTATCTAGTAATAATACAAAAGCTTATACTGCTGATTACTATAAAGGACTTGCTATTTTAGATATATCTAACTTACCATAACCCCCTTAAAACTTCTTTGCTTAATAGCAGAGAAGTTTCAATATCTTTGAATCTGTTTTTGTTATATTAAAATAGGGTTTCTGCTTTGCTCCAAATTGTCTAAATGACTTCTCGACAGGTTCTATCATACTCCCCTCAAAATCAAATCTATCTGTTTTAGTAGATAGAAACTCGATTATCTTTTTCATAAGTAGACTTGTTGCTCCACTACTCCTAAAGCTAGGGTCTATAGTACTAATAAGATAGTAAGCACTATTTTTATCCCAAATAACAAAAAAAGCAGCGTGTATATTTCCATCACTATCTATAGCATAGATACTCTTTCCAGCATTATGACTATAGGTACTCTTATACATGCTCTCAAAATGTTCAAAACTATAAGCTATTTTATCACCCTGTTTTTCTAACGTCATTTTATGGTGTTCATAAAACTCCTTTACAGGAAGGTCAAACTTTACCTCTACAATTTTTTCTGCTCTTTTAATATGTCTTCTCTTTGCATTGTCAAAATTTTTAAAGACATTCTCTGTATCTGATAAGTTTTCTATAACATAGGTATATTTTGTCGTCTGAGTGTACCCTTTCCAGTAAAAAGGAAGCCAGTTGGTTATACTGTAGTGAAAACTTTGGTCGAAGTAATCAACTTTTGGAAGCTGTTCTATTAAATTTGTCATAACCTCTTTTTCGTATGATAACTTCTTTTCATACTTCTGCTCTTGTTTTGGATACTTAATATAGACACCCATTGTTTGAACATGTTTTGGCATGGTAATAATAGTAAATATCGCTTTCTTCTTTTGATAAAATGGCATTGATGCTACTATATTATCACCCTTTTCAACGAGAACTACATCCCAATTGTCTACTCCACATACACTATCTAAAAACCAATCTTTGCTAAAAAGAGGTATACTCTCCTCTGTTTTACAAAATAGTCTATACTTTTCTCTATTTGTCATTTAAATTCTCCTGACGATATTTTTTTTAAAATATATAATGATATAAGTTGCATAATTGAGATGAAGATACTCAAAGATATAAGAAAATCTTTAAACTCTACCTCAAAAGATGAAGATAGAACAATCAATAGTATACTCCCACTCAACAGTACAATTTGCCAAAGAAGTTCTACCCTTAAAGCACCGAACATATCATAAACGATACTCAAGGCTGTCACCACAAAACGAATAAAAAACATAGGTATTACAATCTGAGCATACTCTCCAGCAACTGCCCAATCCTCACCAAAAATCAAGATAAAGAGAGGCTTAACACTCCAAAAGAGCGTAAAGAAAAGAGGAAACCCAATAAAAACAAGCTTCTTTAATGTATGATTAAAAAGCTCTGAAATTTCACCCTGTTGATGCTTTATACGAACACCCTCTTCATAAAATACTTGACCTATAGATTGACCAATTAGAGCAGAGGGAATACCTAGCATTCGTTGAACCAGTGAGTAAAAACCTAAAGTAACCACTGAAAAGAGTGAAGAGATTAATAGATTTGTTAAATGGTTTGCTAAAACATTAATAAGTGCTGAGGGCAAAGAGAAGAGAGGAAACTGTCTGTAGCGTTTAGCCATAGCAATTATCTTTACAAGATTAAAACTCTTTTTAAACTGCTCTCTTCTATAGATATTTTTAAAAAGTCGCAAATTAGCAAAAAATTGAGAGAGTATCTGACCCGATATAAGACCTACTACTCCAGCTTTTAAAACTCCAATGGCTACTTGGGCTACTCCCATAACAACCGACTTTAATACCATTGCTTGAGCGATGTCTCTATAGTTTTTTTGACGATTATTAAAGAGCCTCAATAGGTTAAAAAGCCCTACAAAAAAGAGTGTTAGAGGAATAAAGTATAACCAAAAACTAATCCGTTCATCTCCTAATAGCTCTGTAATAGGTCTATTAAAAAATAGGACTATAACAAAGAGTATTAGAGAGATAGTAGTGTTAATTAAAAATCCTAATATAAAAATTATCAAGGCATCTTTTTCATTTTTTGGAAGCATAATAGCATTTTCATATCGAAGATTCATAACAACAGAGAAGATAGATAAAATTGCAAAAAAAACAGCAAAAAGCCCAAAATCATCTGGAGTATAGATTCTAGTTAAGATAGGAGCTATAGCAATAGGAATAGCCTGTGCTATAACAGTACCACTCATGAGAGTTAAAACATTTTTTGAAAACTCAGAGCGTAGTGCAATAGACTTAAACATCTCGTATCTTTACAACTCTAGCAGGAACACCAACAACCGTAGCATTGTCAGGAACATCACTAACTACTAGTGAACCTGCACCAACAATTGCATTTTTCCCAATAGTTATACCCTTTTTACCAGAAACAACTCTTACACACATACCAATATAACTACCCTCTTTAATATGAATTGGGGTATGAGATTGTCCCTTTCCATGACAGGTAAAGTAGCAGTTGCATGAGACAGTTACATTCTTTTCCATAGTTAGTAGTGAAGGATTTATCTCATCTAGATAACACTTCATACCAATGTCGGTATCTTTTCCTAATTTAAACCCGACTAAGCGATAGAGTGCCACTCTCAATCTTAAAAATGGTACATTGGGAATAATGACAATATTAAAAAATTTAATAATTGGTTTCATTATAATCTTACCCAATGAGTATTTTGCATAGTAGGGAACATCTTTTTTTAAAACTTTTTCATAATATAGCTCTATAATTCGCATATTATCCCTTTTTTAAAATAAAAACATATTATAACAAAATTTAACCTATTTGGCTAGATAATACAGACCATTTTTTCAATATTTCTCTCATCTATACTATTAAGCTTTTCAATAATCTCACTACTGCTCTTTTTTAACTTAATAACAATAGCAACTAAATCAACATATTGAATAAGAATATCGCTAATAGGGTACTCCCCTAGTGGAGGAGCATCTAAAAAGATATAATCATACTGCATAGAGAGTCTCTCTAGTAGAGTCTCTATCTTAGGACTAAATAGTAACTTTGGACTATTGTGAATAATCGGTCCTGAAGGCAAAATATCAATATTTGAGCTGATATGATGAATATAGTTGTTTAACTCCATATTTTCAATAGGTTGTTTACTGGTCAAAATGGTACTTAACCCACTATCTGAATCTACATTAAATACCCTATTTGCTTCTACTGCATCAACATAGTTATAGTTAATAATCAAGACCTTTTTTTCAATATTTTTAATACCTAAAGCTATCTGCTCTATTAATGGTACTCGATTTTCTATTGTACTATTTGAACTAATCAGTATCTTTAATGCACTATCTTTTAAGGCTCTTCTCTTCTCTAAGAAAGAGACGAGTAACCATAAGGAGTCTCTCTTTGTATCCTCTTTATCAAAATGAAAAATAGTTTTATTTGTTAAGGCTATCTCATCTTCACTATAAATCTTTCTATCTGCTCTCATTCTTAATGAAGCATAGAAAACAGAAAGAATCAATCCTAAAATAAGACTAGATAGATATAGAAAAGCCTTTTTAGGTTTAATAGGAGAAGAGGGAACAGTTGCCCCCTCAACAATTGGTATATCTACTGTTGTATTCATAGAGATAGATATCTCTACACGCTTTTTTAAAAGACTCTTATAGCTATTTTCATTGGTCGTAAACTCTCTCTCTAATTTTTTTAACCTACTTAATGAGTATGGTAACTTCTGAATAATGTTTTTTTTATCTTTTAGACTCTGTCGCTTTACCTCTAACTGACTCTTTAAACTCTGCTTTAATACCTTTAGAGACTTTTTTAAATTATTTTTTATCTGAGAAATCTCTTTTCTAATATTTAGTATATTTTTTTGAAGATACTCTCTCATTCGACTATCTATTGTATTAAGATTATCTTTTAACTCTTTTACAAGATAGTACTCATCTGTATATTGGAAACTAAGACTATATAACTCTTTTCCTATCTTCTGCTTCTCGTTTATCATGCTATTATAGTTCTCATCACTAAAAAGCTGAACATCTAAATTTTGACTTTGACGCTCTAAAAGAGCTAAATACTCCTCTTTATTATGAAGAGTATCTAATAGGGTTCTAATCTCGCTATTATAGCTCTGGTCACTATCTAAAAAGATAGAGGCATACTCATTTTTATCTAAAGCTTTGATTAAGTTATTTACCATATTTAACTCTAATGATAGTTTAGATAAACTACTTGTATTATCCATTACATTTAAAAGTATTGAGTCTTCTACTTTTGAAAATAGGAGTTCAGGATGCTTCTCTTTATACTCTCTAATCTTTTTTGTAATGAGTTGAAGCTTTTTTGCCATTAATTTAATCTTTTTATCAAAAATCTTCACCTGCTCTCTATCTTGATATTGACTCCTTTTTGCAATAAATTTTCGATAACTCTTTACTAGCTCCTCGACAACATCTTTTGCCCTTATTGGATTATTATCTTCATAGGAGATTCTTAAGAGAGGTTTTGCCTCTTTTGTAATTGTAAGATTAGAGAGTATCTTAGATATAAAATGCTCTTTATTTGTATCAAGTACTATAAAATACTCCTGTCCAATTTTAGCTAAATCTTTATGAGCTAAATCAATTGAGAAAGAGAAGTTCTCTCTTTTTATCTCTTCTCCATAGGAGTAGACCTTTTGATTTGATTTATCTCCATTTTCATAAAGATAAAATCCACTTCTGTTTATAGGAACAATAGTAAAATTATAAGTAATATCTTTTATGTTTTTATATTTAAATTCTATTAGAAAAGGATTCTCCTCCTTATACAACTCCTTTTTTGTCCAACCATTAGAGATATAGGTACGTTGATAAAATTTAATAACATCAATAATACTCTTAATATTATATCTTGACTTTAAAATCGCAATATCATAATCTAACTTATTATCCATATCGACAGTAACACGCTGATTTTCAGGAAAGAGTGATTTAAGTTCTGACTTGCTATTTTTACCAACATCTATAACTATACTACTTTGATAGATAGGTACTGTTTTTTTGATATAAAAGTAGGTACCGATAAATGTACTCATCAATATCAGTAATATACTGATTTTATATCGATAGATTTTTTTTGCAAAGAGAAGTAAATCTATATTTTTATTGTCCATTTATTAACTTTATTTAATATTTTTAAATAGAATTGTATCTATATTATTTTTAACTGTTGTTTAATATTAAATATAGTTTTTTATTAAATATTTTTTAACTAAAAAAATTAAATGAATTTAAATTTAATCTTTTTTTTGTATACTTTACTATTTAAGTGATACAATAAAGAGATTAACAATGATAAAGATTCAAAAAAGTACTGCTTTAAAAGAGATAAAAAAAAATTTAAACAACAAAGAGGATATTAACCAACAAGACTCTTATGGCTCCACTCCTCTACACTATGCGTGTCAAGATGCGAACTTAGAGCTTATAGAGTATCTTCTTAATCATGGTGCTAATACTGAAGTAAAAAATAACTACTTTACCTACTATCCTATTTTTGAAGCAATCACCTCAACTAACACCTCAAATCCTATAGAGATGATTGAACTTCTTATCCACTATAAGGCAGATATTCACAAAACTGATGCCTTTGGAAATACACTTCTACATCATGCTGTAGAGTTAGAAAATATACCACTCATAAAACTACTCAAAGAGCATGGTCTATCTTCTAAAAAAACATTAAGAGAAGATAAAGAGACCCCTTTGGATTATGCAAAATATCAAAAAAACACAAAAATAGTTAATTTACTATTGTAAAATGTTATTTTTTGTTCTCTATTTAAGCTGTTTCTCTATATACTTCGCTAAATTATATAGAGAAGTAGTCACAGATGGTAACAATAACTTTCCCAACCAATAATATTAAAGAGAGAGTCTATACTCTTAGTGTTATTTTTAAAAATTTTTTAAAAATTCCCTATCAATTATCTCAAGGAAATCCTACCGATACACAAACAATAATAGAGTTTGAAAATAGAAAAAAAATCACTATTAAAGACGCTTTTTTTTCAAGATTTCCAGAAGAACTAAGCTACTTAAAAAAAGAGCATATTCCTACAAATATAGAGTGCTTTTCCCATAAACTACTAGAGGCACCTCTTCCTACTCTCTTTGGTCAACCTAAAATAGAGGAGAAGAGTGAAGAGTGCATTGTACATATAGATATATTTGCAACCATTTTCTTTATGTTAACACGTTGGGAGGAGTATGTTGAGACCAAAAGAGATACGCATAATCGCTTTTCACACCTCGATAGTGTAGCCTATAAGTTTAATTTTTTAGAACGCCCTATTGTTAATGAGTATATTGAATTTTTATGGAGTTTATTTCTACAATACGAATGTGAAGAGAGACGCGAGAAAAGAGCATTTTCACTTCTCGTAACCCATGATGTAGATGAAATTCTACGCTACCCTAACTTTACAAAAGTTATAAAGGGTATGGTTGGAGATATTCTCCATAGAAAAGACCCTCTACTCTCGATTAAGACGCTCTACACCTATGGTGCTATTAAGCAGAAAAAGATAAAAGACCCCTATGATACTTTTGATGAGATAATGGACTTAAGTGATGAACATGATATCAAGTCCTATTTTTTCTTTATGTCTGGAGGAACCAGTAGATACGATAACCGTTATAGTATCAATGACCCCAAGGTAAAGAAGATTATAGATAATATAAAGAGAAGAGGACACTACGTAGGATTTCATCCCTCTTATAATGCTTATAATAATCCCGAGCAGTTTAAAATTGAAAAAGAGGCATTACAAAGAGTTAATGGTGAACCTATAAAATGTGGAAGAGAACACTATCTTCGTTTTGAAGTTCCTACTACATGGCAAATATGGGAAGATAATAAGATAGAGTGGTGTTCTAATCTTGCTTATGCTAAAGAAGCTGGTTTTAGAGCAGGATGTTGCTACCCTTATCCTGTCTTTAACATCTTAACCCAAGAGAAGCTTAATCTAATTGAGAGACCTCTCATTATGATGGAAGTTACCTTTATGGAACAGATTAACGACTATGATAAAATAGAGAAGAAGATAGACTACTACATGCGAACTATTAAAAAGTATAATGGTGAATTTGTTCTTCTTTGGCATAATGCAGCATTTAAAGAGCATGAACTTAAACAGTATGCTCCTCTTTATGAAAAGACGATTAAAAAATATAAGCAGTTAGCTAAAGTATAAATAATGTTTATTTTTACAAAAGAGTTTCTATTTAGCGTAATGTTGTTGAGTGGTACGCTCAAAGCGATGCTTATACTACTACAGATTCATGGTGTTCCAGATTTAACACTTCTTAGTGCCTTTGGAGTTACTCTTATACTTATCAATGAGATGAGAAGAACGCTTCACTCTCTTGAATATAAAAGATTTGAATTAATTATGCTTTTGACACTCTTTTATCTTTTTATGATTTTTTCATTAGCTTATACTTCATCGCCAAGTGCTTCTATTATAAAAACCATCTATTTCGGGACAATGGCATTAGCCTTCTACTTCCCTCTTTTAGTAAGAGAGTTTAAAGTAGAACCCTTTATGAAGAGTATAACATTACTTATTTTTATCTCAACTCCTATCTTCTTAAACTTCTACACAGGTTACCTAAGTGGAGATGAAGCCGTTATTTTATCTTTAGGAGAAGATGAGGCACGACATATGACAGCACTCTACCTTACTATCTCTTGGCTTAATGGTATTTTGGTTCTCTACTACTTTTTTCAAGAACAAGTACCCTCCTCTATCCGATGGTCGATAATGTTAATTGCTTTTCTCTTTCTTATCTCAGCAGGAGGAAGAGGACCTCTCCTTTTTACTGTTTTAATCTTAGGAGGCTACTTCCTCTACCAACTTGCACAATCCCTTATCTCTTTTAAACTAAATCGTTTAATTCTACCTGTTATTATTATAATAACTACTACTGTTATGATTATATTTATAGTCTCTAATATAAAACTAGAGAAGATTGATCCATCTTTAAAACTTGTAGATAATACGGTAGAACGACTAATGGGTCTTGTAAATGAAAAAGGTGGAGGAGCATCTGCACATAGCCGTGTGGTCAATGCAAAATTTTCAATTGATAAAATTAATCATAGTGCATTTTGGGGATATGGCGTAGGGAGTTACGGCTACGAGAAGAGTAAAATAGATGAGCTAGACTACCCACATAATCTATTTTTAGAGGTTTGGTTTGAATTAGGATATATTCCTCTTCTTATTTTCCTCCTTCTCTTCTTTCGTGTTTATAAAAATATTAACCCAACCCAATGTTCTTGGTGTATGGCACTCTATTTTTATTTTTTACTCAATGTATTAAAATCGAGTAGTCTTATTGATATTCGTATGATGCTTGGATTTTATGCCATATTTGTAATCATAGAGTATAAAGAAGAGAAAGTGGAGAATAAAACTATTAAAAAAAGGAGAATAGACTATGAAAAAAGTAGTTGTAGGCATGCATCAACCTAATATGATGCCATGGATAGGATATTTCTATAAGATATTTCAATCTGATATTTTTATTTTTGTTGATGATGTTCAGTTTATAAAAAGTGGTTCATCCTATACAAATACCGTTCGATTTAACGAGAGAGGACAAGCTATAAAATTAACTGTTCCAATTAAAAGAGTTAGTGGTAAAAAACAGAATATTAATGAGATTAATTACGCAAAAAATAATTGGCAGAGAAAGATTATAAGAAGTTTAGAGTTAAACTATGCCAAATGTGACTACTATAAAGAGAATAAAGATTTTATCTTTGATACGATTAATAGTAGTTGTGAAAATTACTCCCAATACAATATGAACTTTATTCAAACGATTGCAGATAGGCTGGATTGTAATGCAGATTTTAAAATCTCTTCTCAGATAGACAAAGGTGTGATTAATAGTCCCACTGAGAGAATAGTAAAATTAGCTAAAGCCGTTGATGCAACTCATTTCATCTCTGGTAGAGGTGGAGATAACTATCAAGAGCATGACTTATATAAAAAGAATAATATAGAGTTAATCTATAGTAACTTTATAGATTTTAAATATAAGCAGTATAGAACCCAAGAGTTTGTTAAAGGTCTTTCTATAATAGATGCCATTTTCAATATAGGATTTGAAAATCTAAAAGCACACTTCGAGGAGATGAACTATGAAAATAGCAAACTTAGTATTTAATAATTTTACAAGTGATAGCCGTGTCTTAAAAGAGTCTATCTCTTTAGCTAATGGAGGTTTTGAGGTAGAGGTTATTGCACATGGTGATAGAGGCTTAGATAAATTTGAAAAAGAGAAAAATTTTACAATTAGAAGATTTAGCTATCTCAACCGAGATGAGAGTAAAAGTATTTTATCTAAACTAGGGGCTTACCTAAACTATCTACGATTGAGTGCAAAACACTGTAAAACATTTGACATTATTCATTGTAATGATTTAGATACGTTAGCCCTTGCATTTATTGTCAAAACTTTTTACAATAAACAAATCAAAGTTGTCTATGATGCACATGAACATGAGACTGAACGACACCATCAAAGTGATTTTGACAAAAAAATACTCAAAATAGTAGAGAGATTTTTACTAAAATATGTTGATAAGACAATAACAGTTAGTGAACCCATTGCAGATGAGTATGCTAAACTTTATAATATTGAACGTCCAATCGTTATCTATAATACTCCTGAAAAAATTGATATAGAGAAAAAAGATATTTTTAGAGAGAAATTTAACATCCCTAAAGAGCATATTATCTTTTTATACCAAGGTGGATTACAACCACGAAGAGGTATCTTAGAGTTTTTTAACCTTATTCGAGGAAAAGAGGGAGTTAGCTATGTAATTATGGGGTTTGGTCACTTAAAAGATGAAATACTTGAACTGACAAAAACAGAATCAAACCTCTATTTTCACGATGCTGTCTCTCCTGATGTATTATTAGATTATACCTCATCTGCTGATATTGGTGTATGCATTGAAGAGAATCTTTGTAAAAGCTGGGATATGGGTCTACCCAATAAGATGTTTGAATACTATATGGTAGGTCTTCCTATTGTTGTCTCAGGACTTCAAGAGCTAAAACGATTTGTTATAGAGAATCAGACAGGGTTTGTGATAGAGGATATATTTGACCAAGAGGAGTTTGATAGACTTCTTCCAACTATTTTAGAAAAGTATAGAGAGAAATATAAAAATATTGAGAAAGTTAAAAATATCTATAATTGGCAAAATCAAGAGAAAAAACTTTTAAAACTCTATGGAGAGTTAGCCACAAAACAAACATTAAAAAAGGCAACAGCATAATGATAACAAGATTTAAAAAGGTATTTGTATTGGCACCACATACCGATGATGGAGAGCTTGGAGCTGGAGGAACTATTGCTAGATTGATTGAACATGGAGCAGATGTCTACTACTTTGCATTCTCTACAGCTGAAGAGTCTGTACCCAAAGGACACCCTTCAAATATTTTAGAGATTGAAGTTAAAAATGCGACTAAAAAACTAGGTATTAAAGAAGAGAATGTCATTATTTATCACTATAAAGTGAGAAAACTAAACTATGCAAGACAAGAGATTTTAGAAGATTTAATTCAACATAAACGTAATATTTTACCCGATTTGGTACTTATGCCCTCTCTACACGATATTCATCAAGACCATAGTACTATAGCTCAAGAGGGGTTACGAGCTTTTAAAAACTGTACTATTTTAGGGTATGAATTAATATGGAATAATCTCACCTTTAATACTACCTCCTTTATTAAATTAGAAGAGAGACATATTAAGTGTAAAAGTGATGCTCTTAAAGAGTATAAATCACAAGAGGGACGTACCTATATGGGTCAAGAGTTTATCTACGCTTTAGCCACAACTAGAGGAGTGCAAATAGGTACCAAATATGCAGAAAGTTTTGAGGTAGTAAGATGGATAATTCAGTAACAGTAGGGGTACACCAACCCAATTTTATGCCATGGCTTGGTTACTTTTACAAGATAGCCCAATCAGACGTTTTTATCTTTTTAGATGATGCTCAATATCCAAAGACAACAGGAACCTATCTAAACAATGTAAATTTTCTAATGAACTCAACCAGTACTCCTCTAATATTACCTATAAAGAAAATAAAAGGAAGGTACTGGAATATAAATGAGACAACCATTGCAGATGGTATTAAAAATAAGAAAAAAGTAATAGGCAAACTACAAGGAAACTATGCAAAAGCAAAATATTTTAAAGAGCATAAAGATTTTATATTTGATTTAATAGAGTTTCCATCAGAGAATCTTTCTGAATACAATATGCACTTTATAACCAATATTCTTGCTGAATTAAATATCAACACAAAAATAGTTAAAAGTTCTGAATTTAACCTAACGAGTACATCAACTCAAAGATTGGTCGACTTGATAAAGTTAGTTGGAGGTCACCGCTATCTCTCTGGAAAAGGAGGAGATAACTATCAAGACCAAAAACTATATAAAGATGCAAATATTCAACTTCAATACAATCAACTACCAAAGTTTGAGTATGAGCAGTATAGGTCTAAAGAGTTTGTTGGTGGACTATCTATTGTTGATGCAATCTTTAATATTGGAATTAAACGATTAAGAGAAGAGTTATTTATTCAAAAAAGGGAAGAGGTATGACTAGAGAAAAAAAAGATGTAATTTGGATTATTAATGACTATGCAGGAAGCCCATTTCATGGTATGACACATAGACACTACTACATGGCAAAGGAGATGAAAAAAGAGGGTATTAAACCTATTATAATATCTGCTTCATACTCTCACTTTATGATTAAGGAACCAAGAGTAGGCAACAAACCCTACCTTCATGAAAAAGTAGATATGATTGACTACTTTTGGTTAAAGGTACTTAAATACAGAGACTCAAGAGATAAAAAACGAGTCCTAAAATGGTTTCAGTTTACCTATAAGCTTCTCTTTTTACCTCCAGAGATAGAGAAACCATCTACTATTTTATGTTCAGGTTCAGCACCAATGCTTGTTCTCCCCTCCTACTTCTTAGCTAAAAGGTATGGAGCTAAACTGATTTTTGAGATTCGAGATATTTGGCCTCTCACACTTATGAACTTTAAAAACTACTCAAAGTATAATCCACTTATCTACATTATGCAAAAGAGTGTTAACTTTGGCTTTAGACATGCTGATGAGATTATCTCTGTGCTACCCTATACAAATGAGTATATTAAAGAGCAAGGTATCTATAACTTTAAGTTCTCCTACCTACCCAATGGTATCTTTTTAGATGAGATTAAAAATCCTCTACCACTAAATCCAGAGACAACATCTAAAATTCCAAAAGAGAAGTTTATTATAGGTTATGCAGGAGCTATGGGAATGGGCGATGGAATGGATTTACTTATTGATACAGCCAATATATTAAAGAATCAAAAAGATATACACTTTATTTTAGTGGGGAAAGGTTCAGAGAAGGAGCGTCTAAAAGAGCGTATTTCAGATTTAAAGCTAGAGAATATCTCTATTTTAGATGCTATTCCTAAAAAAGAGGTACAGAGTCTACTAGCTCTTTTTGATATATGTTATATTGGTTGGGACGACAATGAGATGTATAAGTATGGTATCTCTGCCAATAAGATTTTTGACTATATGTATGCCTCTAAACCAATAGTTCATGTCTATAATGGTCAAGGAGACTTAATTAAAGAGGCAGAGTGTGGTATCTCAATAAATAAACAAAATCCTAACTTAGTAGCTAATGCTATCTTAGAGCTGTATAACACTCCTTTAAAAAAGAGAGAAGCCATGGGACAGAGAGGAAAGTTGTTTGTTTTAAATAATCATACCTATAAGAGTATTACCAAAAAGTTTATTGAGATTACTCATAAAAAGAAGTTACAACCTCTAACTACATAGTAAAGGTAAAAGATGAAGCAGATACTAATAACTATACTATTAACACTAAATGCTCTCTCCTCTTCAATTACAGCAACATCTATAGATGGGAAGAAAAAAATACTCTCAAATATTCAAACTGCACTAGATTTTCTACATCAATATGGAGGAGGAGAGGTTCAACTCTCTTTAGGAGAGTTTATAGTAAAAGAGCAACTTAAAATCTATGATAATACCACACTAAAAGGTTCACTCAACAAAGATGGAGAGTTAGGTACACTTATAAAAGTAGAACACTCTACCACCAATTTACCCCCCTCTAAACAACTACCACCTCTAATTATTAATGAGTTTTATAATAGAAAAGATAATAACTCCTATAACCATAATATTATAATTAAAAATCTTAAAATAGATGGCAACAGTAAAAAGGAGCAAAAGAGATGGTCTTTAGGCTCAGGAAATGCAATTATTATAAACTTTTTACATGTAAAAGATATAGAGCTTAAAAATCTAAATATTCAAAACACTCTAGATGATGCTATTTTTATTAAAGATGGAGAGAGTATTAACATTAGCAACTCTACTATTAAAAATAGTGGTCACTCTGCTGTTTTTATTGTTGAGTCAAATAATACTACTGTTAAAAGTATGGATATTGACATCAATGTCAACAGTGGCATACGATTTTTTGGAGGAGACAATATTGTTATAAAAGATAATAGACTCTACTCTACTTCAGGTTATGGAAACTATGGTATTCAAGTCTCTCAAGCCTACTCAGAAAAGCCGATGAACAACCTACTTATTCAAAACAATGTTATTAAAAATACTCCCTATGCAGGGATTGCACTCTATGCTAGTAGAGGTAGAGATATTGCAAAAGCTACTATTGAAGATAACTTTATTGAGGGGTGTGGAGCAAAAGCTCCTAACTTAGAGGAGTTCCCTAAAACAACCATTGAAGAGGCAGGTGGTATCAATATCCAATATTTTAAATCCGTTATTATAAAAAACAATATTTTACACAATAACTATGGAAGTGCTATTTTGCTTGATAATAGATTTTACAGTAGTGATGTTAACTTTACTGATTTAGATAAGATAAAAAGAGAAGTAGTTATAGCTAATAATAAAATTATAGGAAGCCAATCAGATAAAAAAGAGGCATACGGGATAGAGAAGCATGGTAACTCTTGTCATCTAAAAGTTACCATAAAAGATAACTTTTTAGAGAAGAATCAAAACGGAAATCTCTCGCCAAATCTCTATAAAGATTTAAACAACTCTAATGAGTCCAACTGCTCCCAAGGGTAATCCCCCTGCCCAACTTGCCCACGAGCTGCTACATCAGCGTACAAGAATGTCTCTTTAGATGGTTTGTCTAAAGAGAACTTTTGAGTAATCCAGTTTGGTGTAAGTGGGAAGTTCTCCATTACAAAAGTAGAGAGTTTATCATCATCTAATCCATCAACTACTGTTCCATAGGTATCAACAGCTACAGAGGTTGGTCGTGCTACTCCAATTGCATAAGAGATTTGAACCACACACTTCTTAGCCAATCCACTAGCTACAATATGTTTAGCAATATATCTAGCAGCGTAGAGTCCTGAACGGTCAACTTTTGTATAATCTTTTGAACTTTGAGCTCCACCACCAATAGGGGCATACCCTCCAAAACTATCAACAATAAGTTTACGACCTGTTAGCCCTGAGTCATGTAAAGAGGAGTGAGAGACATATTTTCCTGTAGGGTTGATATGAATAATACAATCATCTCTATTATATAGCTCACTTGGTAATCCTGCATCATCTATAAGAGTCTGTATAAGCTCTCTAACCTCTTCAATACTCATAGTTGCTACACAAGGAGCAGAGACAACGATGGTGTGAATCTTTTTAGGGTTACAGCTCTCAAAATTATCTTTAACTCCATAATCCATGGTCACTTGTGTCTTAATATCAACCCCCAACTCATGAGGATTAGCCTTAGCATAAGCATAAACCCTCTCCATAAGCATTCGTGCATAGGTAATGGCACTTGGCATATAGTTTTTAGTCTCACAATCAGCATAACCAAACATAATCCCTTGGTCACCTGCTCCTATTTCGCCATCTTCTTGGTCAACCCCTTGATTAATATCTGGAGATTGTTCATTGAGAAGTACTTGAACCTCTACCTCATCTGGATTTAAACACTCTGCATTGGTAAAGTGTGGATTTCCATTGTAACCAATATTTGCAAGTGTCTCTTTTACTAAATCTGTATACTCTTGATGTGTCAATTTAGTATTAGAGGTTACCTCCCCCCCTATAACCACATGTTTACCTGCTACAAATACCTCTGAGGCTACTCTTGATTTGGAGTCTCCCATAATCAATCTGTCAACAATGCTATCTGCTATAATATCAGCACACTTATCTGGGTGTCCTGGGCTTACAACTTCACTAGTAAATAAATACATATATTTCTCTCTTTTTTATTTTTTTAAATCCACAAATTATCAATAAGTCTAGTCGTACCAACTTTAGCTGCTACTAAAATAATGGTATTACCCAACTCCACTTGCTCTATTGGCTTAAACTCTCGATTAACAAGTACCACATACTCAACCTCTACTTCAGTTAGTACCTTTTTCATCTCTGTTATAATAGTAGAGGTATCAAACTCTTTTTGCATCACAAGCTCTGTAGCACGTTTAAGTGAACGAGACAAACTTAAAGCTCTAACTCTCTCCTCTTTAGAGAGATAGAGATTACGACTACTCAAAGCCAAACCATCCTTGTCTCTTACAATATCACAAGGAACTATCTGAACATTTATAAAGTAGTTCTTAACCATTTGAGTAATAAGTGCTAGTTGTTGGGCATCTTTTTTACCAAAATAGGCACGAAAAGCTGAGGGCTTATTATAGGCAATTAGATTTAAAAGCTTCATAACTATCTGCAACATTCCATCAAAATGTCCAGGGCGTTTTGTCCCCTCTAGTATAAAACCTCTAATAGCAGGTGCAATAATGCTCAATTCATCTTTTTCATACATCATCTGAGCTGTTGGCATAAAGAGAATATCTACTCCTGCGAGTTCACAAATCTTTGCATCAGCCTCCTCTTTTCGAGGATATGCATCCAAATCTTCACCCTCTAAGAACTGTGTAGGATTAACAAAAATAGAGACAACTACAGAGTCATTCTCTTTACGTGCTTGACGAATAAGACTCAAATGCCCCTCATGCAATGCACCCATGGTAGGAACAAAACCAACACTCCCCTTAAAGGTTGATGTTGCTTTTAAAAGCTCATCAATAGTATTAACCGTAATCATAATAGCCTATTTCATTCCAAAAGGATTCAGTCCACCCATTATACCCATAGCTTGAGATTTTTTATTATCTTCAACCATTTTAAGGACATCATTAATAGCAGAGATTAAAAGAATTTGCAGTGAAGATTTATCATCTAACAGAGAGTCATCTATGGTAATGTCAATAATCTCATTAGCTCCATTAGCCGTTACCTCAACCATGCCACCACCTGCTTTTGCTGTCATGGTAACATTTTTTGATTGCTCCTCTATCTCTTTGGCTTTTGATTGTAAATCTTTCACCATTTCAGCCATTTTACTCATATCCATCTCACCAAACATTACTCTAATCCTTTATAAGCTTGTGCAATGCTATTATCATCTTCTAAAATAACAATTTTAGGCTGAAACTCATCAGCCTCCTCTTCAGTCATGGTTGCATAGGCAATAATAATAATCTTATCACCCACATGTACTTTTCTAGCAGCAGCACCATTAAGACAAATCTCTTTTTTCCCACGCTCTCCTGGAATAATATAGGTAGAGAAACGCTCTCCATTATTAATGTTGACAATGTCTATCTTCTGCCCTACTCGCATATTGGCGGCATCCAAAAGGTCTTGGTCAATGGTAATAGAACCTACATAGTGCAGATTGGCTTCGGTCACTGTCGCTCTGTGAAGTTTACTATAGAGCATGGTAATATTCATTACAGTTTTCTCCGTGATTTATATAGTTTAATTTAAGGTATTATAGCAGATTATTATTTGTGTTTTGTAGGGACAAGGCGATGCCTTGCCTAAAATGAAGTGGACTAACGTGCCATTTGAGATGGAGGAACGGGGTCACCCCACATCTGCTCAGGAATTACATACTCCTCAACAACATTTCCACCAATAATATGCTCATCAATAATTCTGTCAATTTTCTCTTTGGTTAAACCTACATACATAGTATGACCTGGCTCTACTAAGATTACAGGACCCTGTTGACAACGCCCAAGGCATGAGGTTTGAATTGGTTGAACATTTCCAATAATCCCTTTTTGCATTAAGGTTTGCGAAAGGTGTTGCATAAGCTGTTGCGACTCTGGATTGTTTTGACTTACACAGCTTGGTTTTGGCATCCCTGGAGGTGCAGACTGTTGACACTTAAAAATATAAAATGCTGGTTGTGGTATTCCCATCATATTGAAATCCTTCTGTTTTAATTAGGAGTATATTACTCTTATTTAAAATAGATATAACTTAAAGTTAACTTCTAAAGTCAATTTTTTTCAAAAATGTTACACTAAGGAAGATAATTTATTGCCCCTCTAAAACCTATACCATTTGTTCTGTTGCTACTATCTGACTCTCCACCTGTCGTGCCTTGTAACAAATCTAAAATTGAACCAGCTCTCACTATTACTGCATAATTATCTTTAGTCGCACCTCTTCCTATACCTACATCTAAATCACTATTTGCACCATATGTTGGGTAATTATAGTACAACCTATCAATATCGACTCCCCACCAACTTTGAACATCCTCAAGTGAAAATTTACTATTCTCACTCTTATCTTTTAACCACATCAAATCTTTTAAGAACTCTTTATGCTGAGTATCAAATTCATAAATTTTCGAATGATAATCTCTAGGAATATTAAAGTCCTCTTCAATTAACCCATTTCTTAAGTAAGTACCATCACCCACATTATCTAAATCTGCTTTTAACAGAAGAGCTATCTGTGCATACTGTTTTTGAGACATCAATGTTACAGCAGACTCAACGCCTCTATAGTGTTTTAAAGAGACCATAATCTGATAGGGAGCAAGTGACGAAAGACGCTTAGATAAGGTAGCTATATCATAGTTAAAGGTTA
>JALVEV010000290.1 GCA_027030605.1 Campylobacteraceae bacterium
ATTTTTCCATTGGCTATTTTGTACGAGATTGATGCAGTCTAATACTCTAAATAGCATAATTTGATGATACATTGGACTTAGCTCAAAATGAGCTCCATCCTCTAATATCTGTTCATTTAACTCCTCTGTTAAAATCTCAAATGCTTTAGTATATAGCTTCTCATCTTCAAAATAGTAAGCACCAAATAGTAGAGAGAAACCATTTTCTAGCAGATGATTACCTAAGATATGATACTCAAGATTATCCATTAATAGATAGTATTGGTTAAAGATAAAAGAGTCTATCTCTCTATTTTGTATATTGTGTTTAGATAAAAATTTAATAAAATTAATATTTCGTAAAGAGATAGGAAAGGGCATTTTTTGACCTCGAATAGGCTCTGGATAGTTGATAAAATCTTGAATTAATTTTAATCCATCTTCTATACTTATATCTTCTTGTTGTAGGAAATCGAAATAGGTAAGATTATAGTTCCAAAGTTTTCCATAACTATTGTAGTTCCAATCTATGCTATCTTTAAATTCATGCGTAATCCCTATAAATGTAAATTTACCATTTTTGTAAAGATTATTATAGATATGAAAAGTTGGATACTCTTTAAGTGTTAAAGCTTTAGAGGGGGGTACTGCTAGGGTAGGGGGAGTATATTGGGTTAATTTTCGTATTTTATTACGAAATAAATAGTATGCTCTATATTTAAACTGTTTTGGTTTTAAATACTTTAGGGTATGGTAGAGTTTTAGTAGTTTATTTATCATTTTTTTAGTTAATCATATATTTTGAAATATCTAATTTTTGAATTAAGTGCTTATATTTACCTCTATTTGTTCTCTCTATTTTTTCTACAGTTTGAACTTGATATTTAAATTGGTTAGACATTTTTTTTGCTAGAGAAATTACTGTTTCATAGTGAATTTTTTCAGGTTTTTCTGATTGTATATATAATGTTATATATCCAGGGGTATCTTGATAGAATTGAATAGCATCAGCATACTCATAATTGGTAAGATAGTCATAAGATAGTTGTAAAATAGAGATTAAAGTATTGTTTTTAGTTACTAAATACTCTTGTAACCTACCATCTATATACTCTGCTGTTTTAACAATATTAGTATTTTTAAAAAACGTATTCTCTCCAGATAGAAAATCTTTAGTTTTATATCTAATAAATGGCATTACAAAATTATCAAATGATGTTCCTACTATTTCATTATTTACTGACTCTACCAATCCATATGGGTTTAAAAAGTTGTATTTTTGTTGATTTAGGCTATAGGCAGTACATATTCGCTCTGTATGTCCATACTGTGCAACAATATTACATTTAAAAAAGTTTTTAAATTCATCAAAATAGTGTTTAGGAATACCTTCTGATGTTAATATAATTCCTTCTATATTTAAAAATTCATTAATATTGTTTTTTTTGCAAGTTTGTATAAATAGATGTAATGCACTAGGAAAAGCATTTATAAATTTTGGTTTAAATTTTTTAATTTGTTTTAATATGGAATGAATATTCTCATTATTGATATGATTAGTGGAGAAAAAAAGATAGTTATCAACTGGCTCATGCATCCAAAGTTTTGGTTCTGTTCCATCTACATGAATAGTACGAAATGCTAAAGTTTTAGCTCTATATTTATATCCCTTTAACTGTTTAAAAATATGCAAGAAGTATGCTTTCTCTTTAGCTCTTGATAGCTCTTTTGGAATAAAGAATTTCATAGCATTCATACTTGTCCCACCTGTTTCCATTAGAACCTCTTTTTCAAGTTTATTTGTATGCATATTAGATAAATTTTTTAAAACATCATCTCTTGTTAAATATGGAACGCTCTTATAGTCATCTAAACTTTTAAAATTTTCTACTTTAAAGTCATATTTATTAAAGAGTTCTTTGTAGTAAGGTAAATTATCATAGGCAAATTGTAAGGTTTCATAAGTTTTATTGTACATATAATCAAGTTGAAATTGCTCATCTGAATTATAAAATTGTTCAATAATTTTTTGATGTTTTGGATAGTTTTTACCAAATCTTACAGAAAGTGGTACACGCCCATAGAGTTCTCCTATAAATCTTCTTACAGATGAAGGTAATCTATAGTAGGAATTTTTATATTGATGAAGTATACTATCTATATTTTTCATTTTTTTCCTTATAATTAATACGTTTTAGAAATAAGTCAGTTTGAATATGGCTATTAAAATTAGAAAATGCTTTTATAGCTCCTTTATGAAGGTGGTTATACTTTTTATCATCTATACTCTTAATAGCTTTTAAAAGTTGTTGAGGTTCGTTAACATCTATAAGTAGAGCATTTTCATTATCTGTACACATCTCCATAATCCCTTGTAATTTAGTAGCAATAACAGGCATTCCTAATGCAAATGCCTCAATAATGACACCAGGGTAGCCTTCTATATGAGAAGGTAATATAAGTACATCATAACTATTCATTACCTCTAGGACACTATCTGATGTTAGTGGACCCTTATAGTTTATACCCATATCATTAAAATATTTTATAGAGTATTTTTCGCTTTTTATTGGACCATAAATATCACAAATTATATCTTTATCTAATTTCTGAATGACTTCACATAGTTCATCTATCCCTTTTTTAGGATTTATGGAACCAATAAAAACAAAGCGTTTTTGATAAGTTCTATTTTTATGATTTTTAATTTTCTCATCTCTTACATTTGGAAACCAATAAGTATTTTTATTATATTTTTTGAAATTATTTACTAAATATTGAAGTTCGAAAAAGACACTATTAGAGTGTTTAAGTATGAATCTCATTAAAAATTTTTGTATAGAGTTAGAGGTTAAATATTTCTCTTCAAAATCACCAGCAAATATTCTAAGGCTAAGATTCTTTTGAAAAACTTTTGATAGAACGACTACAATAGGACCTAATGTTAGATAACTATTCCGAATAGCATGTAGAGATATATAGTCAACTTTTCGTATATTTTTTAAAATTTGATAGAGTGAATAGAGGAGTGTTTTTCCTTTACCTCCATGATTAGCACTTAAAGTATCAACTGGTATAAAAGATATTTCTCTTTTTTCTAATTCACTAATTAATAGTTCAAATAGTATGCTTACTCCACCTGTATCAGTAGAATCAAATTTATTTTGACGTGAGCCAATTAGTAGTATTTTTGACATAGTTTATTATTTTCCTTTAAGTCTTTTCCCATTAAATAAAAATGACAAAATATCATTTTTGGATATGAAAAAGTAGTGAATAGATAGACTAATAGAGAGTGAAAATAGCAATAGTATAAAAAAACCAAGATATCCACCAATATTTAGTTTGATAAGAATAAGACCCCCTAGAATTACAAACAGATGGTGAAAAAGATAGACAGAGTATGAGGAGTCAGCTAAAAAAGAGAAAAGTTTAGATTTTTTATTAAAAAAATTATAAAAAAGTATAAAACATAAAGCTGAAGCAAAACAATTAGATGATGCATCAAAAAAATAGTATGCTATTTTTTCCAAATTATTTGTACTCTCTGAAAAATATATAGATAAATAGGTAAAAATAGCAGTTATAAGTAAAGTGGTTCCTATTGGCATATGTATAAATCTATGAAAAAATTTTTGATTGCTAAAAAGTAAAATTCCCAATGTAAAAAAAGGAAAGTAAAAAAATATAGATTTTATATTGATGATTTTATTGTATAGGTAAGGGGATAAAATACTAAATAGTATTACAAGAGTCAGAATAATAAAAGATATAAGAAGTAGTACTGTATGAACACCTGTTTTTTCAAAAACTAGATTAAAAAAGTGGTTTATCTTTTTTATTGTAGATTTAAAAAGAGTAGTAGCAATATAGGTTAATATAAAAAATATGGCTAAATCAATTAAAAACCAAAGATGTGAAATCCATTTTCCCTCTAGAAGATAGGTATGGAGAGTTATATCATTGCCATTAAATTGTGTTAAGATATATGCTTGAAGTGAATTAAATGTTAGTGCCGTAACAATAATAGGAATAAAAATTCTTTTTATTCTAGAATCAAAAAACTTTTTAGCACCAAGTTTGTTTATGCTCATTGCTGCTAAATATCCTGACATAATGAAAAAAGATTGTAATGTAAATAGTAGTAAGAAATCAATTATAAAAGGGGCAATAGCAATATCATTAGGATGATGTATTAGCCAAGAGGCATTTGGATTAAAAACTTGTAATGTATGAATTGTTACTATCAATAATATTAAGATTGCTCTCATTGAATCAAAAAAATAGACTCTTTTTTTATTAGTTAAATTATTCATGACTCTCCTTGAAGATATGATTTCTTAGTGTTATACCCCATTGCAGCTATTGCTGTTATAAAAGCAATAGCTGTAATACTAAAAAGTCTAGTGTGAGCAAAGATACATGATAGACCATAGGCAATAATAAAAAGTACTGCAAGTTGTTTTTGACCTTTATCTCCATATTTAAATATATTGTATGTTGTGAAATAGAAGAGTAGGGGAATTAAGAGTAGACCGAATAGTCCTTGGTCAGCCCAAAGCATTGCGAAGGTATTATGTGGACCAACTGGATGATCCCAAAAGAGTGTAGAACCAAATCCTTGTCCGATAAGTGGGCTATCTCTAAACATATCTAATGCTTCATGTAGAATCTCTTTTCTTTCAATCATATCATCTGTATTTGAAGCACTATTTTCAGCAAAAAAGTCTACTCTACTTCTCATATTGTCAGTAACTTCCAATCCATATTGATTAGAGAGGTAATCTAATCCACCTGTTGATAACCATATAAAAAAGAAAATAATGATAGAGAGACTAAAAATAAGTTGTTTAGTATATAGTTTTCCTTGAAAAAAGAGAATAGTAACAATAAGAAAAAAAGTTAATAGGTTTGAGCGTGACATTGTAAAGAATAAGCCTAAAAATATTACTAATAGAAATAGAGTTCTAAATTTTTTCTCTACCATATCAATACCTAAAATTAAAAATATAATCATTGTTGTACCTGCATAATTTGCATTGGCATAAAAAGATGCTGCACGTCCTTGGATAACTTGGTACTGAGCATTAAAAGCTAATACTCCAGGATTAAAATAATCAAGCCCTAAAGTAAAAGCAACTATAGGTGCAATAAAAATTAAAGTCTTTCTTGTTGTGGTAAGATTTTTATCATCTAGGGTAAAGAGAAGAATCATATATATATATACTATAATTGCAAATATGATTATTTTAAGTAACTTAAACTCTTTCATTCCTGCTTCTGAAAAAATAAAATAGATAATATTTAGAGTAAAGAAATAGAGTAACCATAGAAAAAAGATATTATCAAGAGGTAAACGAATATTTTTTTTTCTATAATATATTAGAAGGTAACTAAAAATCAATACATCTATAAGATATGCAGGAAAAGGGAAAAAACCAGCACCAGGAAGATATATATTAAGATTTAAAAATAGAAATATTGTTAATAGTTGTATGGTTGTTTTATGCATATGATTATCTTTTTCTTTAATAAAAAGATTTATTATCTTTATAATAATAAAAGCTAAATTGTATTAAATTGAGATTTAGGTCTATTTTTTTAGTTATTTGTAATACCACAAAAATCATAAACCTCCTTATCTTCAATAGAGATATCTTTAAACTCATCGTGTGCAACTAAAAAGATAATAATATCTGCTTCTCTTAGAGCTTCTTCTATGTTAACTAAAGTAAACTCATTTGAAGCTTTTAAATTTGGCTCTACAGGTAATACATTTAATCCACTATTTATAAGAGCTCTTGTTACATAAACAGATGGGGACTCTCTTAAGTCATCAATATTTGGTTTAAATGCTAATCCCATACAGGCTATTTTTGCCTCTTTTCCATGTTTTTTTTCAAATTGGAGTGCTGCATTTTTAATTTTTTCTATTGCCCACTCTGTTTTATAGTTATTTACTTCTCTAGCTGTTCTAATGAGTTTTGCATCTTCTCCTCCAGCATGTACAATAAACCATGGGTCAACAGCAATACAGTGACCACCTACACCAACGCCTGGTTGTAAAATATTTACTCTTGGGTGACGATTAGCAAGTTGAATTAGCTCCCATACATCAATATTAAATTTATCTGAAAGAATAGATAGCTCATTTGCAAATGCAATATTTAAGTCTCTGTAACTATTTTCAGTTAGTTTTGCCATTTCAGCTGTTTTTGCATCTGTTTGAAGTACCTCTCCACTAACGAATGTTTTATAAAAATCTGCGGTAGCTTCTGTAGCCTCTTTAGTAATACCTCCCACAATGCGGTCATTTTCTACTAATTCACGCATAATTTGTCCAGGAAGAACTCGTTCAGGACAATGTGCTATATGAATTTTGTTAATATCAATACCTTTTGATAGTAAAACTTCTGCTATTTTATCTGTTGTACCAACAGGTGAAGTTGACTCTAAGATTACAATATTACCCTCTTCTAGGTAAGGAGCTATGGACTCTGTAGCAGAAAGAACATAGTCTATATTTGGAATATAGCCTTCATGAAAGGGAGTAGGGACAGCAATAATAAAAACATCAGATTTTTTAGGTTTTAAATCAGCAATCAAATTACCAGAGTTTACAGCAGTACGTACAAATGTATCTAAGTCAGGTTCTACTATATGAATATTTCCTTGATTTATTGTATCTATAGTACTCTTTACTACATCTACTCCATGAACTTTATAATTTCGGTTTGCAAGAAGTGCTGCTGTTGGTAATCCAATATAACCAAGACCTATTACACATACTGATTTTATTTGCATCTATTTTCCCCTAAGATTTGAGTATTTTTTATTAATGTACTTAATATTGTTTTTTTATATGAGGAATTATACTATCAATGTGGTTAAAATATATTAAAAAATAGTTAAGAGAATGTTAAATCATAGAAAAGACCTTGATTAAAATATATCAAAGTCTTTTGTTAGATTGTTACAGTTCATTTTTTAAAATAATGGATGTCATGCTTAAAGTAAGGAGTATAAGAATAGAGATGCTAAGTAAATTTAGTGTATCGACTGACTTAGAAGTATACTCTGCACAGTTACATGAAGCCTCATCAGTAGCACCTAAAACAGAAGAAGAGTAGATACCCATATCTTGAGTATTGTCATTATGAGTTAGATTAATATTAGCAATCTGTCCTTGACTGTTAGCATTAGAATCTAAACTATTGTCTGAACCTTGATTAGCAGAGGTGATATGGTAGTTATTAGGTAGATTAGAGAACTCAATACAGTAACTTCCTGCTAATAGATTAGTAAATTGATAATAGCCATTACTATTGGTAGTTGTGTGTATAGTAGAGCTTCCACTACATGTTGCGTTGTTGTATAGATTTACTACTATACCATTAATACCTGTCTCATTAGAATCTTGAATACCATCTCTATTGCTATCAATCCACACTCTATCTCCTAGTGTATAGCGATTAGATAATACAACAGAATTATTATGATACAGACCCATATCTTGAGTATTGTCATTATGAGTTAGATTAATATTGGTAATTTCTCCTTGACTATTGGCATCAGAGTCTATACTATTATCTGAACTTTGATTTGTTGAACTAATACGATAGTTATTTGGTAAGTTCGAAAATTTAATACAGTAAGCCCTTGCTGTTAGATTTGTAAACTGGTAAATACCATTACTATCGGTAGTTGTTTGTGCAATATATCTACCTTCACATGTTGCATTATTATAGAGATTTACTGTTATGTTACCAACTCCTCTTGTCTCATTAGCATCTTGAATACCATCTCTGTTGCTATCGATCCATACTCTATCTCCTAGTGTATAGAGATTAGATAATATCACAGAACTATCATAGTATAGACCCATATCTTGAGTATTATCATTATGAGTTAGATTAATATTGGTAATTTCTCCTTGACTATTTACATCAGAATCCAAGCTGTTATCTGGACCTTGATTATTTAAGCTAATATAGTAGTTATTTGGTAAGTTCAAAAATTTAATACAGTAAGTACCTGCTACTAGGTTTGTAAATTGGTAGCTACCATTACTATCGGTAGTTGTTTGTGTATAATAGCCACCTTGACATGTTGCATTATTATAGAGATTTACTCTTACTCCACTAACTCCTCTTGTCTCATTAGCATCTTGAATACCATCTCTGTTACTATCGATCCATACTCTATCTCCTAGTGTATAGAATGATAAAGGTTTAAACCCAATATCAAAGCTATGATTATTATGTCCAGCTATAGGAATATTTAACTCTTTTATGACTACTTTAGCACTATTATTATTTAGAACACCATTACTATCATTAAGACTTTTATCTACTCCTTCTCCTAGATTAACTTGAGTAAGCTCTCTTCCATTTAATATACTTTGTCTAGAATTTCCAGAGATATTTGGGATATTAATATAGCAATGGTTAGGATTATTTTCTTCTAAATCATTAACAGCATATTTATGACTTGCTGTTGAGATATTATTTGGGTTATTACTAAAGAGGTAGTTCCCATTATTATCTGTAATAGCTTTATAGATGGTGTTATCACAAATTAGAGATATATGCAGACCTTTAATGCCTGTTTCATTTGCATCTTGAATACCATTTGCATTGTCATCAAACCAAACTCTATCACCTATTTCAATAGGTGCAGTATCAGTGATTAGTTCAATGTCTCCCATTCCATTTGCTTTCCAACTTAAACCATTACCTTTGGTCATTGCTGTAGCATACCAGTTATCGATAGAACCATTATTTAGATTGAAGGTATGAACACCTTGAGAGTCCCAATGAACCCTTTTATCACCTGTAGGATTTTCAGGATGAGGGTCAATAACTGTTGCTAATAGCTGGTCACTTCCTTTTAAAATAGCCAAAGCTCCATTAGATGACTCATGAGCTCCACCTACTCCAAAATCATTAAAAAATTCATGAATAGGTGTAGGAGGAGTTGTGTAACTAAATGCTGGATTTGGTGAATAGTTAGTTAAACAATTATTTGTACCCTCCAGACTATATATACCATTTTGATAACATACTTTTAATAACTCTCCTGCAACAAAAGCAACTTCATCTGTACTATTTGCATCTAATATAGCAGGGTAGTTAAATACAGCTGATTGAGCAGCATGTCTATCTAAAAAAGATAAATAGATATTGTTATGTTTATCAAATTCAATATCACTTAAAATAGGTTCTGCATAGTAGTGGAATATGGAACGATTATCATCTACATAGTTATCTTCCCATGGGTGCCAACCTCGAAGCTCTTTTGAGTAGTTTAGGTCAAAAGAGAACACTTGTTCAAATCCGTTCTCTGGATGGGCTAAATTGAACTTTAAGACAGATGCAGATAAATCATCTTTTGACTTAGATGTACTAGCATCACAAATAGTACCTAAATAACCTGCCCCCTCATGTATCTTTAATGCCCATGGTCTAAGTTCGCCATTTTTACAAGTAGGAACATTTACTAGATTTTCAATTAAGTATTGATTGATAGTTCTATTTGACGATAGAAGAGTAGTTGTATCTTTAGATATATCAATAGATATAAGTCCTTTTTGGTGTAGATTAACTAACCAAAGTGTACGGTTATTTTCATCTATGTCAATTCCACCATAAGAGATTTTACCTACTTTAGCATAAGCATCAAAATCTACATTTGGAGTGGTTGGAGAGTCGGGTAGGGTATAATTTGAGTTAGTTGTTCTATCTATACTACCTAAGTCGATTGCTATATTGCTGTTTGAAGGAGTATCTCCTTGAATAGAAAAGTTTTCAACTTTATTATCGTTGGTACTATTGTTAGAGTAATCTACAATATAGATTGTTGAGGGATTCTCTTTAAATCCAATATGACGTTGAAGCATACTAGATACAAATAGACGTTTTTTATTTTTTTGATACGCTTTTCCCCAAATCGAACCGAGTACATTTTTGCTAATTGTAAAAAGAGGTTTTGGACCAGTTCCTGGTTGAGCATGTAATCCAATTGCAGGGATACTAACTGTAGAATAGTTACTGTTCATCCCTGTCGAGTCATATTTAATAAATTGAAGACTTTGTAAATCACTACCCATATAAGTACCATTTTGTTGAATATTACTGACATAAATAGGATTTGTAGTTGCTGAGTAATCATCTGGATTATAGAGAGCGAAACTAATATTATTCTCTCCATTTTTAACAAATTGAACACTATTATGTAAACCAAAACTCTCTTGCAAATAGCTTGGAATATTTGAAAATTCAATTCTAGAATCTTGTGTTACATTTAAGTTCCATGTACCATTACTGTCTGTAGTAGTACTAATATTATCTGGGTAGGCAGTTATCTTTATATTCGCTACCCCTAATTCATTTAAATCTTTTTGACCATAAGTGTTGAGTTCTAGTGTACCCCCAATATTTCTTACTGGCAAGTCCTGAAACACTTGACCACCTATTTCCGCAAATAATAATGTATTTAGTAAAAGTAATAAAACTAATTTTAACATAAATAAACTCCTTTTGTTTTATTATGAATTATACATAATTTAAATTATTATTTAATTTAAAAAAACATTTATTAATGTAAAATAACGTTTATACTCTATTTTTAACATAAAATGTGTGTAAAATTAGCTACTTTTATCAATAGAAGATAGGATATTATGATTTAAGTATCAAATTATATTTTTGTGGAAGTTTAAAAAGAAAGGAAAAAATTAATTTTCTTTAATTTAAAAGTTATTTTTTATAATATTTCGTTTTAGCATTTTTTGACAGGTTCTACTTTTTAAAAAATGCTCAAGTCTTCTAAGGTCTCGCATTCTATGTGCATCACTTCCAATAAAATCAACAAGCCCATGTTTCATTAATTGATGTGCCATATTAGCAGTCGATTTAGAGTGATTATAGAGAGATTTAGCATTAACTTGAAAAAGAACACCTAAGGTTTTCAATTGTTTATATGCTTCTATATCATTGTTTAAATAGCGATAACGTTCTGGATGAGCTAGAACAGGTATATACCCTTTCTTTAATAGAGTATAAATAACCTCCTCTAGAACAATGGGTTTGGTTATATAGTCTGTTTCAAAGAGGACATAGTGTTTCATAAATGTTAATAGGTTTCCATCTTCTATTAAATTTAAAAAATGGATATCAAGATAGTACTCTGCTCCAGCTTCTAATTCAATATCAATCTCTTCATCTTTAAGGGCTTCTTGAACACTATAAAGTTTTTCAGAAATAATCTCTCTATTATTAGGGTAGTAGTCGCTAATAATATGAGGAGTTGTTATGAGTTTAGTATACCCCAAGAGGTGAAACTGTTTAATAAGGTCTAGAGACTCTTTTAAGGTTTGTGCTCCATCATCTATGCCTGGAAGTAGATGAGAGTGAATATCAACCTTAAAAGGGTTAACTTCTGCTTTATAGGATTTTGGTTTAAAGAGAGATTCAAAAAACATTATTCATACTCATAGCTATATCCATAGCCATACTCCCCATCTTTGTCTTTAGATGCATTAAGAATTAAGCCAACATTTTTAAATTGATGTTTCTCGATTATTAACTCTAATGTTTGAATAAACTCTTTTTTTGCATAATCCTCTCTAATAATAATTAAGTTTAAATCACTATATTGCATAAGTGTTTTAGTGTCACTAACAATACCTATTGGTGCTGTATCAATAATAATATATTCATACTCTTCTCGAACTTTATTAAGAAGAGCAGGTAACTGTTTCGAGAGGACAAGTTCAGAGGGATTAGATGGAATTGGTCCAGAAGGTATAATATCTAAATTAGCAAACTCTGTTGCATAAATAATCTCCTCTAAGCTACACTCTCCATTTAAAAAATTACTAATTCCTTGGTCATTTGATAGAGCAAAAAACTTATGAAGACTTGGTTTTCTAAGGTCAAGGTTAATTAAAAGAGTTTTATATTTAGCCATCTCTAAAATAGTTGCTAAATTAGAGGAAATAGTACTTTTTCCTTCATTAGCAACAGTAGAAGTGATTAATATTACTGTACCCTGAGACTCTTGACTTTTTAATTGAAGATTTGTTCGTAAGGTTCTAAATGCTTCTGTAAATGGTGATTTTGCAACTTGATGAACATGTATACTATTCTTTTTTTGTTTTTGATAAGGAATTGTTCCATAAATCGGTAGCAGAGTTTGCTCCTCTATATCTGTTTTATTTTTAATATAAGCATGTCTTGAATTTCTGAAAAAAGCTAATAGAGAACCTAAAATGAAACCAAATATAGCTCCTAGTAATATAATAAAAGTACGTTTAGGTTTAATAGGTCTATTTGTAGTATAGGCAGGGTCAATAATTTGATAGTTAGAGAAGGTTGCTAACTGTAAAATTTTATTTTCAGCTTGTTTTTTTAAGAGATACTCATACATTTTAGATTTAACTTCATAGTTTCTCTTAATATTAACCAACTCCCTCTCTTTTGATGGAAGGGATTTCATATCTTCTTCATAAGTCTGTTTACGTTTTAGTAAGCTATTGTTTTCATACTCAATATCTTGACGAAGACTACCAAGGTTATAGATAATTTTATTGTGAAATGATGAAATTTGTTTACGCAGTACTTTTAATTTTGGATACTCATCAGTATACTCTTGAGTTAAAGTCTGCTCTTCTAATTGAGCATTTTGTAATTTAGTAATTAAGTTTAAAGTACTTTGGTCTCCTAACTTAGAGATAGAGGGTGCTATGGCATCAAGATTATAATTGTTTTTCACGAAATTAATTAAATTTATAATCAATTTCTTTTTTAGTTTATTTTCAGATATCTCTACCTCAATATCACTAAGCTTTTTAATGTAGAGCCTAGCCTCTTCTGATGGTTTTGCAATGTTTTTAGAGACTTGAAGATCTTCTAATTTTTTTTCTGATTGTTTGAGTTCATCTTTTATATTATTTAGCTCTTTTACAATAAAGTTTAAGGTTCTAGCATTTTGTCTATTTTTACTTTCAATACTATATTTGATAAAACTTTTTGTTAATGCATCAATATATAAACTTGCTCGTTTAGGAATAGTATCTTCAAATGAAATTTTAATAAGGGAGGTATCTTTTTGTAGTTGAGAAACGTTGAGTTTATTTCGTATGAACGTTTCAAAAATGTGTCTTGTATCTGTACCATTGAGTGTAAAAGATATAGGTTCTGAAATGTTTGATTTTTTATGGATAATAATTTCCATATATTGATTTTTAATGATTTTATTAAATTGATTATTTTCAATAGTTTTGAAAACAAATCCTTCTTTTTTGAAAATCATTTTTTTGAGTTTTTCTTTATATGAGCGTTGATAACTAAGTGTAAAACCTTTTTTAGTAGGTGTTAAAGTAATTTTTTTTCCTAAAATTTTAGGGTTTAAAATTTTAATCTGTTCCACTTTTATAGGTGCATCATCTTGAAACAACTCTACTGTTCTATGATTCTTTTTTTTAAAGTATTGTATACTAAAATCTACAGCTTGTAATGCCATTTTATTAATTTTATAAGTTTTTAGAAGCGTAATCTCTTCTTTAACATTTTTTGCATTATCTGTAGAGGTTACACTATTTACAATATCATCAGTTTTTGATTTCTGATGAGATTTTACCTTTAGAATAGAGTACGATTGATAGATAGAAGGTTTCTGATAAGCGTACATATATGCCAATATCGTGGTTAGCATAGTTATAAAAAGAATTGACCATTTATAGTTTTTTAAGACTTTTAAAATATCAATAATTGTTAACTCTTTTTTTACTAAATTGGTAGAGTTTGTTGAGTGCATTAATTATCCTCTTTAGTTAGTTTGACAAAAACTTAATATTAACAAATGGTTGAAGAATATTGCTAATGAGTCTAAAGACAGGACTAATTTCATTAACTTGTGTATTGAATGCCTTCATTCCATTTGGCATGACATAGACAATATCATTAGGTTTAATCATCAGGTTAGCAGAGATGATAGAGTGAATATCTGTTAAACTTACTATAGTTGAAGTAACTTCTGAATTTCCTGTTTTTCTCATCACTAAAATAGAGTCTCTGTTTGCTTGGTCTGTTAAATCTCCAGCTTTAGCCAATACTTGTAGTAGGGGTAGCTGTTCATTATCTAGTATAATTTCTCCAGGTGATTTTACTTCTCCTATAACATAAGCTCTTTTATTAATAACCTCTAGATGAATATCAGGCTTTTTTAAATATACTTTATAAGCTTCTGTTAATGCTGCTTCTGCCTCAGGTTGTGTGAGACCCCCTAGATGAATTTTTTTAATTAGAGGAAGTCGAATATCTCCTTTTGAATCTATAAGAAGTCCACGTTCACTCTGTGCATAAGCAGGATTAATTGAACTTAGTTCAGGGTGTTTATAGATAATAATGGAGAGTCTATCGTGTGGTTGTATTTTATACTCAAAATCTACATTTTTTAATGTGGTAGTGGTGGTTTTTGATTTTGAAGGATGTGTTTTGTTAAATAGTATGTAGTCATCTTTTGTACTACAACCAGATAAAGCTATAATGACTGCTAATAAAAAATATTTCATCTGTTAATGTCTCCATGAGTTAGGGATATAATAAAAGAATAATAGCAAAAAATATGTAATAATTTGTTAAAAATTATTTTAAAATTAAAATTACAACTCAAAAAACTCTTTTAATCTAAAATTAGCTGATTTTGGTTAAAATTCAAACTGATGTACTAATATTTAAAGAAGGCTATAAGATGAATTTAACACATTTAGATGAGCAAAATAAACCTAAGATGGTTGATGTTTCAGATAAAGATGAGACAACACGTGTTGCTGTTGCTTCTGGAATTATAGAGGTAACACCTCAAGCCTATGAAGCAGTAGTAAATAATGCAACCAAAAAGGGTCCAGTTTTGCAAACAGCAGTGATTGCTGCGATACAAGGTGCAAAACAGACAAGTACATTAATTCCTATGTGTCATCCACTGCTACTCTCTTCAATTAAAACAGATATTGAGGAGTTACCTGAACTACCAGGATTTAAATTGACATTGAGTGTAAAATTAAAAGGTAGAACAGGGGTAGAGATGGAAGCATTAACAGGCGTGGGAATTGGTCTTTTAACGATTTATGATATGTTAAAAGCCATTGATAAAGGAATGATTATTAAAAATATACAATTAGAGAATAAATCAGGAGGAAAATCAGGTGATTTTAGACGATAAATGTAGCGAACGACCAGAGATTGAGTACCCATGTGAATGGGGGTATAAAATTATAGGAAGAGATAAAGATTCATTAGAAGCAGTCATTGGTGAAGTTATGGGTGAAAGAGAGTACACTCAGCGAGATGGAAATAGCTCCAGTAAAGGCAATTTTCATTCACTCAACATGAGGTGTCAAGTTGAATCAGAAGAGGACAGAAATAGTATCTTTAAAGCTTTTCAAGACCATTCTGATGTGAAAATGGTTATGTAAGCAACTCCATTTTTTTCTTGGAATCAATAGAGCCTATCTCACGGGCTTTATGGAGTAGTACCTTTTGAGTTAAGAGTGCTACAATCATAGATAAAATAACATAAATAAGGAAAAAATAGAGTCCTACTTGTATCTCTGCATGGGTCATCTCTCCTCCATTTGTAGTAATGTAGACTAAAAATGTTGCGACAACAAATACATCTAACATAGACCATTTTCCTAAGTGTTTAAAGAAATTGACCAATTTAATACTCCATGATTTATCATAAAATAGTAGTGTAAAGGTAAGTGTTAAACTCTTTAGTAGAGGTAAAGTGACTGAAAAGAGAAGAATGGTTAGTGCTACAGCTATCTCTCCTGAGTCAAAGAGTTTAGAGATAGAACCAATAATTCCTTTGGATTCAAAAGAGAGAATGACATCGCCTAAGTACTCTACATTTTTATGAATAGTGACCATCAATATAGGATTTATAAGACCATAAATAAGTGCAATAAAGGTTGAAAAACTAAGGGTCATAGCAGCACCTCTTAAACTACAAGTAAATGAAAGTAGAGTGACTCCTCCTAGAGTTAGAAGAAAGTAGTAAAAGTAGTTTTTACTTTTTCTATTGGCTTGTTTTTCCATATATTGGAGTTTGGTTAACTTCTCTTTAGTCTCATTTTTAACAAGTCCTAAGGATATGGCAGAGGTTAAAGCATCTATCTTTTCAGAGGCTAGACCATGTGCATCAGACATTTTAGCAATTTGACTGGTTTTCTCTTCATAGACTTTTGCCTCTTTATAGGTCATATATCCAAAATAACTCATTATACTTAGTAGGGTTAATATTAGTATGATTTGTAATATTTTTAATAGTTTCATTTTTTATACTCCCTTATTTTTATTTTCTCTATTTTTTGATTATGACAATTTATTTATTATATAACTCTAAAATATTGATTTTATTTTGATATTTAAACCACTAATTAATCGAAAAATTGATAAACTGTTAATAAATAATAAATAATAATAATGGGAAGTTTTTGTGCAAAGTAATCAATATTCAGTAAAAGTATTTGAGACAACCATTACAGATGAAACAGAGTTTAAAGAGTTTTTTGAGGTTAATTATACTCTGTTTAAAGACCATCTCATCTTGATAAAGGGTGAGATGAGTGATGATATTAAAAAATATCTACAGGATAAAAAGTTACAATATCTTCAAAATATTAACTTACCTAAAGGACGTTCCCGAAAAGCATTAGAGAAAGAGTTTCAGATTTTAGAGGCAGAGGCAGCGATTAATAAACAGATAGCTGAAGCAGAGCTCAAAAAACTTTCAAATAAGTTACAAAATAATTTAACTGTTTTAGATGATAGAGTACGTAGTGGTCATGAACTCAATATTGACGGAGACCTATTATTGTTAAATCGTGTCAATAGTGGTGCGACTATCAATACAACAGGAAATTTAATTATTACTCAGGTGGTTGAGGGTGCTATTCGGTGTCATGGAAACTTTATGATGTTAACAGCTTCACCAAAAGCAAACATTGTTTTTCATGATGTCGAGGTTGATAATTCACTACTTGAAGATAGACTAAATCGTGTTGAGTTAAAAAATAATGAAATAATCATAACACCTGTATTAAAAAAGGAGATAAATTGGGCATTGTAATAGCAGTTATAAGTGGTAAAGGTGGTGTTGGTAAAACAACAGCAACAGCAAACCTTGGCTTAGGTATAGCATTAAATGGTAAAAAGTGCGTAGTTGTTGACTTTGATATTGGTCAACGTAACTTAGATATGATTTTAGGTTTAGAGAACCGTGTTGTTTATGATATGGTTCAGGTTATGGATGGTGAAGCCAATTTAAAACAAGCACTTATCAAGAGTAAAGTAAATTCTAACTTACACTTCTTAGCCGCATCTCAAACGAAAGATAAGTCGGTACTTGACTCTAAAAAAGTTGAAAAACTTATTAGTGATTTAAAAGAGGAGTTTGACTTTGTTCTTTTAGACTCTCCTGCTGGAATTGAGAGTGGATTTGAACATACGATTGAGTTTGCTGATGCTGCTATTATTATAGTCAATCCTGAAGTCTCTTCTATTCGTGATGCAGATAGAGCGATTGGTATATTAGACTCCAAATCAGCAAAGGTTAAAAATGGTGAAGAGGTACTTAAGTGGTTGGTTATTAACCGTATTGTCGCTGATATGGTTGAGAGTGGTGAGATGCTAAGAAGTGAGGATATTTTAGAGATTTTAGATATTAAGCTTATTGGAAAAATACCTGAAGATAAAGGGGTTATTGATGCTTCTAACCAAGGAAAACCTGTCATTTTAGATAAAAAATCGATAGCTGGTCAAGCATATGCACGTATTGCTGCTCGTCTGTGTGGTCAAAAGGTTGACATGAAAAATGTTGAGATTTCAGATGCTGGACTCTTTAAAAAAATAGCGGGGATATTTAAATAATGTTTAGTTTTTTTGGTTTTGGAAAGAAGAAGAGTGCCTCCGTTGCTAAAGATAGATTGACCATTGCTATTATGTCCGATAGAGACCGTACCAATGGATACCCTTTTATGGATGAGATGAAAGCAGAAATTATGGAAGTGGTTAAAAGGTATGTCGGTGTTAAGGGGGTTGAAATTAGAAAAGAGGTTGATGGCGATATAGAAGCTCTCGCCATTGAGGTTGAGCTTGATAAAAATGCCAAGTAGGCATTTTTAATTTGTTAGGCTAGAACTTCTGGAATTCTAATAGTTTGACCAGGGTAGATGAGGTCAGCATCTTTAATTACTTCGATGTTTGCATCGACAATATGTGTATATTTACTTCCATCATCATAAAATTTTGTAGCAATAGCCCATAAACTATCACCCTTCTCAATAGTATAGAAAATCTCTTCTGGAATCTCTCGTACATTCTCTTCTGAAATCTGCTCCATAGTAACTAGCTGGTCTGCATTGACATGTGCAATACCTTCAATATTTCCAGCAATCAAGATAACCTTTTCACGGGTAGGATAGTCTTGAGCAATACCTGCTAGAGTTACAGTGTCTCCATCTACTTCAACGCTTAAACCATCAACAGGAAGTCCATCAAAACTAGTCTCAATCTCCTCTTTTACAGCTGTTGCATTATCCTCTCCTTTACCGAGTACTTTTTTACCCGCATCTGACATAAAATCAAAAAATCCCATAGTGTTTCCTTTTAAATGTAAGTTTGTTACAAATTATTATATTCTAATAGTCTTAAAAAGCTCTTTTATGACTCTTTAAGAATTCTTGGTAGGGTAATTCCTGTTTGACTTTGGTATTTTCCTTTACGGTCAGAGTAGGTTGTTTCGCACTGCTCATCACCTTGTAAAAATAGTACTTGTGCTATTCCCTCATTGGCATAGATTTTGGCAGGAAGAGGAGTTGTGTTGGAGATTTCAATAGTAATATGCCCTTCAAAACCTGGTTCAAAGGGAGTTACATTGACAATAATTCCACAACGTGCATAGGTACTTTTTCCAAGACAAATTGCCAATGTATCTGTAGGCATTTTAAAATACTCAACAGTACGTGCTAAAGCAAATGAGTTTGGTGGAACAATGCAGATATCTCCTTTAAAATCAACCACATTATTTTCATTAAAATCTTTAGGGTCAACTACCTCTGCATTGATATTGGTAAAAATTTTAAACTCATCACTTACTCGAATATCATATCCATATGAGCTAAGTCCATAAGAGACGACACCTTCTCCTTTTAGTGCTTCACAAAAAGGGGTTATCATCTCTTCATTAAGTGATTTTTCTCGTATCCAGCTATCTGCTTTTAAGCCCATCTATTGCCTTTATAAATAGTTTTTAAAATTATAAACGAATCACTCTAATTTTCGCATTAGATTTTAGTTTGTTCATAAAATCTTTTGAAGCCTGAACTCTTTTGCTCTGCATCCATTTAGTAAAAACAGCATTTTTAACAGCTTCAAATCCACTCTGTCTACTCCCTTTAGATTTTACAAAGTATGCTATAAAACCTTTTCCTGTGTTGATAGGTTTTGTAAAGCTATTTTCAGGTGTTTGTTGAATTAAGTTTAAGAGTGCAGGGCTCATCTCATCAGAACTTGCTAAAATACTTTTTTTTGTAACACCTTTAATTGGTTTCATTGGGTTAGAGATAGACTTTTTTAGTAGCTTCACTGAGTCACTTTGGTAGAGAACTAAACTCATCTGTATTGGAGCAGAATCGAACTCCTCTTTGTGTGTATTGTAGTATGTTTTTAGTTCTGCATCACTCGGTCTATCAATAGTAGAGAGGATATACTCTTGAAAAAAACGATCTTTTTGAAGCTCTAATTTAATCTGTTTAAGATACCCTTCCCATGTTAACCCTTGTTTTTCTAACAGTTTTTTCATCTGAGAAGTTGTCATATGTTTAGCTCTAGCAATAGCTTCTACTTTTTGTTGAACCTCTTCATCACTAATTGTGATACCTGCATTTACGATTGCTGCTTTCTCTAATCTATCTCGAATGAGCATCTCTACGGCTGCCTCTTTTGAGATTTTTAGGTTCTGTTGTACTGCTTGAATCTCAATGGTTGTAATAGCTTGTCCCTCTACATCAATGGCAATAGCATCAATAATCTGTGCTTCAGAGCCAATTATACAGAAGATAAGAAGTGAAAGGAGTTTGTTCATTATATTAGTCCAATTATTTTTATAATGATTATATCTAAATAGCATTATAAAACAAATTAATAATAAAAGTGTAACCTAACACTTGACATATTGTCACTTTTTATCTATAATATCCCTAATCGTATAATTAAATTAGGAGTAAATATGTCTTTAAAAATGAAACATCTTATGGAGGCAACAGGAGAGAGTAAGTCAACCATACTCTTCTATGTCAAAGAGGGGTTACTGCCAGAGCCTCAAAAGCCAAAACCAAATCTACACCTTTATGATGAGTCTTGTATCAATATTATAAAATTTATTAAATAT
>JALVEV010000291.1 GCA_027030605.1 Campylobacteraceae bacterium
AATGTATGATGTATGTATTGTAGGTACAGGAGCAGGAGCTTCTGGAGTAGCACATAAGTTGGTTGAAGCAGGGATAGATGTTGTTATGCTTGAACGTGGAGAGTTTTACCAAGAGAAGGATTTCTCGAAAGATGAGTTAGCCTACTGTAGGCGAGAGATAGTCACCCCACCCTTTAGGGAGTCCTACCACACCATTGAAGATTTAGAAGATGGCAAGTGGGTCAAGACCTCTACAAGAGAGACAGAGAGAACCTACTTTAATGGAAATATTGTTGGAGGCTCTTCTAACTTTATGAGTGGCTACTTTCACCGTATGAAGCCAAAAGATTTTAGACTCTTAAGTGAGTTTGGAGAGATTGAGGGGGCAAATGTGGTCGATTGGGTGGTGGACTACAAAGAGTTTGAACCATACTATGAAGAGGTTGAACGCTTGGTTGGTGTAAGTGGAGAGGTAACCCCCTACAAGTACCATGAGCCAAGAAGCACAAAAGAGTTCCCTTACCCTCCTTTAGCTGAACACCCTATTTCAAAAAAGATTGATGAGGCGTGTAAAGAGCTAGGTTTTGTAGCCTACAGAACTCCTCGTGCTATCTTATCAGAGCCTAAAGACAAACGTAACAACTGCTACTACTCAAACTACTGTGGAAGCTACGGTTGCTCTTCGGGGGCTAAAGGCTCTGCTAGAGCCTCTCTCCTTCAACCTCTGCTCCATAAAGAGAACTTAACCATTGTGACTAACGCTTTTGTAAAACAGCTTGTTGAGAGCAATGGAAAAGTGAGTGAAGCTGTTTATGTTGATAGAGTAAGCAAAAAAGAGCATCGTATTAAGGCTAAACTCTTCATTGTAGCTTGTCAAGCGGTAGAGAGTTCTCGTCTACTTCTAAACTCAAAGTCCAAAAAGTTCCCAAATGGTCTAGCAAACAACCATAACCAAGTAGGGAAAAATCTTCTCTTTTCAGCAGGGGGCATTGGTCATGGAGAGTTTGATGAGACCAATATGGACTTTAAAGAGCTAATGGAGGAGGGAACATTTGTTAACCGAAGCCTTTGTGATTGGTACTTTTATGATGACAATGGCATAAAAAAAGGTGGCATAGTTGACTTTCTCTTTGAACACGCAAACCCCATAAGTAAAGCTGTAAAACAGCGTTTTAATGATAGTAAACTACTTTGGGGAGAGGAGCTACAAGATAGAATCTACCACAAAATAGCAAAAACCAAACAGCTAAACTTTGAAGTCTTTAACGACTGGCTACCGACTGACAACTGCTTTGTCTCGGTTGATGAAAAATACAAAGATGCCTACGGAGTGCCTGTAGCAAATATTCGCATTGGAGCTCATAAACACGACTTAGAGGTAGGACGATTTTTAGCCAAAAAGGCAGAAAAGGTTTTAGAGAAGATGGGAGCAAAAAATATCACCTCTTCCATCTCTTCAGCCCCACCACCCAACCTACAAGCAGGAGGGTGTCGATTTGGAGATGACCCTAAAAGTTCGGTATTAAATAAGTACTGTCAAGCACATGAAGTGCCTAACCTCTTTGTAACCGATGGTTCATTTATGCCTACAGGTGGTTCGGTAACCTATACTTGGACGA
>JALVEV010000292.1 GCA_027030605.1 Campylobacteraceae bacterium
CTTTTGGTATTATAAAGCGTGACAATATGCCCAAGGAGCAAGTTCTAAAAAATATCACCTTTGAAAATGAAGAGATAGTTAAAAAGTACCAACAAGAGGGCAAACAGTTTATCTTTGTCACAGGACACTACGGAAATTGGGAACTTCTCTCACAGGCTATTGCTATCTATTTTGACTTAACTCTTGTAGGAGTAGGAAGAAAACTAGACTCTGATGTAATGGACGAGATTCTTAAAAAAAATAGAGAGCGTTTTAATGTAGAGATGGTCTATAAAAAGGGGGCAATGAAAGGGTGCATTAGAGCCATTGCTCAAAAGAAGACTATAGGTATCTTAGTTGACCAACATCTACCCCTTGACCAATCTATTGTGGTAGATTTTTTTAACCATAAAGTCACCCATACTCCTATTGCCTCTATTTTGGCTCGTAAGTTTGGAGTAGACCTTATCCCTGCTTTTATCTCAACTGATGATTATGAACACTACACTGTTAAGATTTATGAGCCAATTAAGAGTATAAAGACAGAGAATCAAGAGGCTGATTTAGAGGCAATGACCATTGCCCAAGCTAAAGCGATGGAGAGAGTCATTAAAGAGAACCCAAAAGAGTGGTTTTGGATGCATAAGCGTTGGAAAGAGTTTTATAAACAAGAGTTGTATGAGAACCTTTAGTTCCCATCAATCTCTTTGAGCCTTTTAGCAATGCTTTTAGGGTCATTATGAAATCGTATATAACGTGTTGACTCCAAAATCCCTTTACAAATCCCCTCCATCTCTTTGGCTATTTTAGGATATTTTTCTATAAGGTTTTCATCTTTTTTATCATAATAGTATTTGAAAAGTTTTTTATCTTTTCCACTGGCTCTCATTCTAAAGATAAACTCCTTACCTATAAGGTTAATTCGAAAATCCTCCTCATGTGTCATATAAAAAGCATAATGTTTTTTATGGTCGAAATCTCTATCTAAAATATCACGACCAATAGCAGAGTTAACATAACTCTCACCTGTCAATCCTGCAATCGTTGCCATAATATCTGTTTCAGAGACAGGATAATCAAATGATTTATGCTTTAAGAGTTCAGGGGCATAAATTACCAATGGGGTATGAAGCGTATGTGTCTCATAAGTCTGTTCAGCTTTATGCATATGGTCACCACGTTTAGGTAAACCGTGGTCACCAACAAAAATAAAAATGGTGTTTTTAAAATATGCCTCTTTTTTAGCTAATGTGACTAAACGCTTAACCGAGTAATCCAAAAAACTTTGTCCATTTAACTCATCTATCTTTCCATCAAAAGAGTACTTCATTAAATCCTCTTTTGAGACATCTTTTCTAAACTTAAACCCAAAGTTCTCATCAGGGATGGTATTTGGCGAATGGTTCCCAGAGAGTTGAACAAATGCAAAAAATGGCTTTTTCTGCTTTTTAAGTACTGCGTTGACTTCTCCTGCTAGATGCACATCAGAGATTCCCCAAACATCATTATGTGGAGAGTTCTTATAGTCTTGCTCTTCATACATATGAATACTATCAATATTTCCAACAACACCACGAACATTTCCCCAACTTAAACTTCCCCCTATAAAAT
>JALVEV010000293.1 GCA_027030605.1 Campylobacteraceae bacterium
AGCTCTGCTTTAATCTGCTTACCTAAAATCTTTGCCTTAGCCTTAACCTTTTTTGTCTCATGCTCAATCATGGCTGTTTCACGCTTATAGTCAAAATATTGACTAAAAGTATTTCCCACAAAATCCAAAGGAGCATAAGATTTACTAACAGATGGAAGAGAGCTGTTTATAGTAGTGAGTGTTTTTTTCATAAAAAATCCTTGTTGGTTTATATTTAATAGTCGTATTATAGATTTTTTTAAGGACAAAAGGTGTCTATTTGGAAAGGATTTGTGATTTTAAAAAAAATTATCATAACATCAAATCTGAAAAAAATATAAACGCCTGTAGGGGCGACCTCTGTGTCTGCCCATATTTGCATACCAAAATATCTATAATTTTTAATAGATATTTCATTTCAATCCCAATAAAAATTTAGGATTGGTTGGTGTAATGAACACGGGCAGACACGGAGGTCGTCCCTACATATACCAATAAATCTAAAATATTTTCCAAAAACCTCATTAAAAAGACAACATCTGTCTATCTTTTTAGATAAAATATTTCAAAAAAATTGGGAACAAAATATGAACTACCATCACATAGAAGTAAAAATCAACACCACCCATAAACCCTCCTACTTTACAGGCTCTATGATACGTGGAGCAATGGGCTACGCTCTTAAAAAAGTAACCTGCATTAACCCTAGCTATAGATGTGAGGGGTGTTTTGCACAAAGCTCTTGCTTGTATTACAAATTTTACGAAGCAAAAAACAGTTTTCATAAGTACCGATTTGACATAGAGTTAGGAAGTGGTAAGTTCGACTTTGGTCTCTACCTTTTTGATGATGCTTGTGAGGGGTTGCCTTATGTTTTAAGTGCTTTAGAGATGATGCTTACTAAAAATGGTTTAACTAAAAACAATTACACCTTTAATGATATAGAGTTCTTTCTAAATGGTAATGCTATTTATGAAAATAAGGCGTTTAAATCTTTAGATATTTTACCAAAAGTACTTAAAGTAGACAGCTTTTGTCCAGATATTAAGATAAAATTGTTGACACCTCTTAGAATTAAAAAGAACAATAGATTTTTAAGAGAAGATGTAGATTTAGAGGACATCTTGCGTTCTATTTATCAAAAAGAGCAGGAGTTTTATAGTGGTAAGAAAGCTTTTAAGCTAGACTATACACCAAGCTATAAGACTGTAGTTAAAGCTTTAACTTATAAGTCGCTAATTCGTAACAGTAACCGACAAAAACAGAGAATGAATATGGATGGCATTGTTGGTGAGTTGGCTTTGATGGGGCTAGATAAGAGAAGCTATGAGCTTTTGAAGTTGGGTGAGGTTATTGGTGTTGGTAAGCAGACGGTTATGGGCTTAGGGAAGATAGAGGTTATGGATTTAAATTAAAATTATTTGATTGTAGGGGCGACCTCCGTGTCTGCCCTTGAACTTAAATTTAAATAGGAGAGGAAAATGGAATGAAAATAGAACACATATTCAACGCAGTAAAACCAAAAACAAAAAATATGATTGCTTCACAAGAGTTTCAAGTAGAGTATTGGAATAAATCTAAAGAGGGTTATAGTCCACCTAAAGATT
>JALVEV010000294.1 GCA_027030605.1 Campylobacteraceae bacterium
AAGAGAAGATGGCTCTTTAGAGTATATTAATTCTCTATTTTTAACTTCGTCAATCGAATCATCGCCTATTAAGTACTCTATTTTATTGTTCTTATTTTTATATAAAAAACCCTCATCATCTGGACCTCGATGGGCAATTTTTTTATGTGCCTCATAATATTTTTGAGTGTCACATCTGTTTGTATAGGAGAAAAAACCTGTTATACCACACACTACTGTTTTACCTCCTCTATTTTTTTTACAAGTACCTCAAAAACTACTTGATGTGACTCTTTTTTTAAATGTAATCCATCACTAATTAAAAAATTGTTCTCAAAGATTCTATTTATATCAATAAAATTTTCACCAAAAATCTCTTTTAAAATTTTATTATACTCTTCAACATTTCGATTGAAACCATAACTTTTTTTATTTAATAGTTCCGACTTTGCTATGCCTATTGCCATAAAATTACACTTAGGTGAATATTTTTTTATCTCTGTCATTATCTCTTTAAGATTATTTCTAAATGACTCTTTAGGTACATATACTAAAGGACGAACTTTTGTAATTTTATATCTAAAATATGAAAACAACTTTATAAAAAAATCTTTTGTAATTTTTCTAAAAATTGGATTAAAAACTATTTTACAATTTCCCTTTGAAAATAGTCTTGGCACACAATCATTAATACCAATATGAAAAATAACTAAATCAGGTCTCCTAAATGCAACCATTCTTTGTGACCAGTGTATTGCATCTTGGGTATCTAAAGACTCAACATAGATAAGTTCTACTTCATCTTTGTCAAAATACTTTTTTAATTTATATCCATAGACATCTTCATAGTATGTCCTTTCTATCTCATCTATATCAGGTCTTGCTCTTCCCATTGAATCTGTAAATATTATTATTCTCATATCACTCCAATAAATGAAAAAGTAACTGCAACTAATGTCATTATATATAAAGAAACTATAAAAAGATTAGTTTTTTTAGACAAAAACTTTAGTGAAAAGAGAGCTATGATAAATGAATTTATAAAATATCCTAAAAAACTAGCATAAGCACTACCCACTATGCCATAAAGAGGAATCAACCACCAATTAAGTAGAGCATTTGTCCCAAAAGCAACAGCAGAAAGAAATGGATAAAACCAAACAACCTTATGGAACCCTAAAACCAAAGATGGAATCTTATAAAAACCACCCATCATAAACCCTGCCATGACAAAAGGCATCACCTTAGAAGCTTCACTGTAATTTTCATTAGAAAATAGACCAATTATTATTGGACTCAAAGCTGAAATAATAATGGTAACTATAACCAAACCTAAATAGTATCTATATGAAAAATGCTCTAACTCATCTCTTGCTTTTTCATAATTTTCATTCATACCACTATATACTTTAGGAAGAATTGCTTGAGATATTGCCTCATAGACCATACTTAAACCTTGTCCTAGCATATACCCTAAAGTGTAGATACCTACAGCACTGTCTCCTATGTAATGTTTTATAAAAATTCTATCAAGATAGACAAAAACTACTGTTTGAAATGAGGCAATAATACTTGGTAAGGAGAGTATAAAGGTCTCTTTTG
>JALVEV010000295.1 GCA_027030605.1 Campylobacteraceae bacterium
TTGAGATAGATAAAATAAATGCTCAAATGGCTTCACGTTTAGCAGGGGCGTTTACACTCTATAAGAAGATGAATGAGGAGTCTAAAGAGCTTATGAGAGTTGAGTTAGAGAGAGTTATTAGCCAAGAGAAAATCTCTAGTAACCTTTATGAGATTGTCTCTAAGATTGTTGGGGAAGCTTAAAGCTTCTCTTAGAGGTAAAAATATTAGAAACCTCCTCCTTACAAGAACTATGTTAAAATTCGCCCACTATTTTTCAAAGGATTTAGATTTTGTTTAATCTTCAAAATTATTCTACACAAAACATCAAAAATGATGTTCTTTCAGGTGCGTTAGTCGCTGTTGCACTTATACCTGAAGCTATTGCCTTCTCTGCTATTGCAGGGGTCAACCCTACTGTTGGACTATATGCTGCATTTATTATTGGGCTTGTTACCTCACTGCTTGGTGGTAAACCAGGAATGATTTCAGGTGCTACAGGTGCTGTGGCTATTGTTTTTGTCTCACTTGGGCTTGGGGTGAAAGCACTCTATCCTGAACTTCATGGTGAAGAACTCTCAATGATGGTGCTTCATCATATTCTTATAGCTTCCATCTTTGCAGGGCTTTTTCAGATAGCTATTGGTCTGTTGAAAATGGGGAAGTTTATACGTCTTGTTCCCCAACCTGCTATGTTTGGGTTTGTTAATGGACTTGCCATTGTTATTGCCCTTGCACAGCTTAAGTTTTTGGCTCCAAAAGTAACTGAAGGGCTGAGTTGGATAGAGATTATTAAAAACTCTTTTACTGAAAACTATCTTATGTATGTGATTATTGCTACAACTATGATTATTATGCACTTTTTACCCAAAATTACAAAAGCTGTTCCTGCTGGGTTAGTAGCGATTATTTTTTTAACACTTATCGTCTACTTTACAGGGGTAGAGACAAAAATGGTAGGAGAGCTATTTGGAGATGTTACCTCTATTAGTCTACCTCACTTTGTTATGCCAGACTGGTCACTCTTTAATACAGACTCAATGAAACTTATTTTACCTACTGCATTTCTAGTAGCAATGGTGGGGCTTATAGAGTCACTTCTTACTCTCTCTGTACTAGATGAGATGAGTGGAACAAAAGGTTCAGGAAACAAAGAGTGTGTTGCACAAGGTATTGGTAATGTCTGTTCAGGCTCATTTGGAGGTATGGCAGGTTGTGCTATGATTGGACAGAGTATGATTAACTTCTCATCTGGAGGACTTGGTCGTCTCTCCTCTTTTGTGGCAGCTGTGCTTCTTTTGGTGCTTGTAGTGAGTTTCTTTAATGTTATTGCTATTATTCCTGTGGCTGTTTTGGTGGGAATTATGTTTATGGTTAGTATTGGAACATTTGAGTTCTCTTCTCTAAAGCGTATTAAGCATATGCAAAAGTCTGATGCCTTTGTACTGATAGTTGTTACGGTTATTACTGTCTTTGCTGATTTGGCTATTGCTGTTATTGCAGGTATTATTATCTCTGCTTTGGTATTTGCTTGGAAACATGCTAAGATTCATGCAACAGTTGAAGAGAGTAGCGAGAAGAAAAAGGTCTACAGACTTGAAG
>JALVEV010000296.1 GCA_027030605.1 Campylobacteraceae bacterium
ATTGTTAGGTTTTTTAGGGGGAATTTTAAGGTGGCGACTGACCCCGATTCGCCTTACAATAACGACTTCTTAATAAACTCAATAACATACGCAGGTAAAAAAGAGGATATTGCATATAATAAAGACAATGAAGTTATATCTATTGGAAACTATCAAATTAATAGAGATAGTAACGGCTTTGTAAGTAAAGTGAGTGATTCTAACTATCAAAAAGAATACAGCTACAATAGCTATGGCGAAGTAACTCAAATAAAAGATAACACCCTAACAATAAATCTAACAAGAAACAAACTCTCTCAAATTATAAAAAAAGAAGAGATAACAAACAATAAAACAATCACTTACGAATATACTTACGATAAACTTGGAAGACTCATAAAAGTAACTAAAGATAAAGAAGTAGTAGAAGAATACAGTTACGATGAAAACTCAAATAGAATTAGTGCAACAGTTTATGGAAAAAGCATAACTGCAACATACAACAATTTAGACCAATTAACAAGTTACAACAACACAAACTACTCTTACGATAAAAATGGCAACTTAATTAAAAAACAAAACGATATAAACCAAACAACTTACACTTATGATGATTTTAACAATTTAAAAGAAGTAACCTTGCCAAATAATAAAACAATAAGCTACATAACAAATCCACTCAATCAAAGGGTAGCAAAACTCATTAATGGCAAAATTAAAGAAAAATACTTATGGAAAGATTTAACAACACTTCTTGCCATTTATGATAAAGATAATAACTTAATTTACAGATTTGAATATGCAAACGATAGAATGCCAATATCTATGACAGATAAAAACAGTAATAGATACTACTTACATTACGACCAAGTAGGAAGCCTAAGAGCTATAACTGATAGTAGTGGCAACATAGTTAAAGAGATTGTTTATGATAGTTATGGTAATATTATCTCTGATACAAATCCAAATTTCAAAGTGCCATTTGGCTTTGCTGGGGGATTATATGATAGCGATACAAAATTAGTTCACTTTGGATACAGAGAATACGACCCAGAGATAGGCAGATGGCTAAGCAAAGACCCGCTTTTGTTTGGAGGTGGGGATAGCAACCTTTATGAGTAAAAGGGGTCAGTCGCCACCTTAAAATTCCCCCTAAAAAACCTAACAATGATACTAAAAGTAACAGAAACCAACTCTTAACAATTACACAGTTTATGCCTTTTTTGCTGCATTAAAATCTTTAACATACTCTTGCTCATTTTTATAAAGAGAGTGAGCAATAATTATAATCTTTCTCATTACTGCTATTTGAGCCTGTGTTGTATGTTTGCCGTTAGCTTTTAATCTTTCATAAAATGTTTTAAATCTCTCATCAAATCTAATTGCTGTCATTACACCCATAAACAGCGAACCTCTGTAAAACACTGAGCCTTTTTTTGATATTTTAGGCAGTGTCTGAAGCGAAGTGCCGGATTTCTTATAAACAGGATTAAGCCCGGCTAGTGAAGTAATTTGTCTCTGATTAGCCTCTGGATATTTAATAAACAGATGCAAAAGTGCAATACCTGCAATCTTGCCAACTCCAGTAATAGAGGTTATA
>JALVEV010000297.1 GCA_027030605.1 Campylobacteraceae bacterium
TTAAAGGTGCGGTAAAGCACCGCACCACTCTAGCCCAAGGCTAGAGTATATATTTACCTATTTCCAATCTCTTTTTCATGCAGTTCATAATTAAAGGTTTTACCTAAGTGTTTACACAATGTCTGAGCATCCTCTCTTGCAATTGCAAGTGATGTGCTTGCTCCTGGGCTTGGGGTCATATTGAATATTGCTCCACCTTTTATTAGTTTGGCTTCGCCCATTTTTAGTTCATGTTTAACTTTATCTACAATTTGTGGACGCATTCCACCGTAGCCATCTGCGAAGACTAAGTCCTCTTTTCTAAGTGATGGTATAATTTTTTGGGCATCTTTTACGAAAACTCCTTTGCCTACCATTGGCAGTTCATCTAATATATTTGTAATTATATAGTTTCTAATTGTTCTATCTTTTAGCAGGTTATAGTAAACCTCTAGTGTATCTTTACCTAAATCCATCGCCTCCAGTAAGTCCATCATATGTAGCTGTCTGTATCGCTCTAATTTTGGAAGCACAAATGCTGTTGGTCCAAAGCGTGTATTCCAGTTTGCTGTAATATCTGGGTCGGCATGAACTGCTGCAAAAGGCAACTTTGGGTTTTGCATTGTATAGACTTTAGAGTTTAAAAACTGCTGCTTAGTAAAGAAAAAGCTACCACCAATTGGAAGTACAGCTAAATCTTTTCCATAACCCATATGTTGTGCAAAAAGTAGCGAATATGCACCTGCATTTGCAACTAAGCTTTTAGTTTTGAACCTACTATTTTTAGTAACAATTTCATAACCTTCATCTATCTTAATAATAGTCTCTACATCTTCATTGTAGTGCATTTGGATATTTTTGTCACTATCTACTGCCATCTGTATAAAGCTTTCGCTCAGCTTTTTAAAGTCAACAGTTGTAATTTCACCCTCTACTCCTAGTGCTAAAACGCTATCTTCTCTACCCTCCATAATATTTGGCTCTTTCTCTTTTAGCTCCTCTGCTCCCATCTTTTTATAGTAAGGGAAGAGTTCGCTAAACTCTTTGTATCTTGCCTCTAAGCGAGAGACTTCGTCGTCTCCAACGGCTAGAATCATCTTATCTCTTCTAAAGCCTATGCTCTCTTCGAAGCCAAAGTGGCTGATGTAGTTTGCAATCATAGAAGCGTTACGCTTTACAACTGCTGCCTTTTCTAGTGTGTAGTTTGTCTCTATGTCTCCGATGTGCAAAGTCTGAGAGTTAGACTTTGGGCTGGAGTTAAGTAAAGCAGGCTCATCATACTTTTCAAATACAATGATATTGTTAATATCTGTATATTTTGCAAGTGTAAACGCCAATGCACTGCCAGCTACGCCAGCTCCTATTATCGCCACATCGAAAACTCTATTTACTACCATTTTATCCTCCTTGGATAGCTAAAAACTGTGGTATAAAGAAATTATAACTCTTTTTTGTAACTTTGCATCCACTTTAAAAAAATAAAGTGTATTATATGTTTTAACTATAATAGTTATTATGATTAATTATATCTTCCTTCGACAATTCTGATACCTTCTCTTTTCCCATTACAGCCATTAATTCGCG
>JALVEV010000298.1 GCA_027030605.1 Campylobacteraceae bacterium
TACTCTTTGTTACACCCATATAGCCTAACAAACTCCCCATAAGAGGCGTAGATAAAATCTCCAAAGTCATTGTCATCAAGGGTTGGGTCAAGCTCTGGTGGTAGGGCTTTTAAAATAATATTGACTGCTGTTTCATAGTCGCTAGGTAGATACCTTTTTAACATCTTTGCAATGTGGTTAATTCGAGCTTTTAACTCTAACTTAGCAAAGGCACTTACTACTTCTGATTCAAACTCTTTTTGTTTAAAATCTGGGTAGATGCTCTTTAGCTCATTGGCAAGAAGATGAACCTTTTTTGGGTTAAAGAGTTCATCTTTTAGGGAGATTTTTTTGGACACAATTAGCCTTTTATTATTTAAAAAATATTTTGGATTTGTAGGCATTATAAATATGGGCAGACACGGAGGTCGCCCCTACGGATGTTTATATGTTTTTCAGATTTTGTTTTGTAATGATTTTTTACAATATATCTATTAAAAACTTTTTAACCTCAACAACATGTAGGGGCGACCTCCGTGTCTGCCCATATTGGCATACCAAAATACTCATACTCAATTACCCCCTATACGAGAGCGTCTCACGAATAGTAGATGGAGCAATATAGTTAACTCTTCGCCCCTCTTTATAGGAGGCTAAAATCTTATGTTTAACTAACTCATTTAGATACTTTCGTGCTGTATTTTCAGAGATGTCATAGTCACTCACTATCTCATTACTTGTAAAGACACGACCAGGGTTTTTAATGGCTTTTTTAACAATATCTTTTTGAATAAAGTTTAAAGCTCGACCAATAGGTGAACTATTTAAGAGTTCAGAGACCTCTTCAAACTCTTGGCTCTTCTTTTGTAAGTAACGCAACAACTCATCAATAGCACGAATAATAATTTCAACCTGATAGAAAATAAAGTAGGTCAAGTCGTTGTCGTCTATCTCGGTATAGAGAAACGATTTCCCATATTTGGTAGGAGCCTCTTTGAGCAGTTTACTAATGGAGATATACTCAAAAAAGTCATACCCACTACGAAGCATAAACCAGTAAAATATGGCTCGTGCAGTTCGTCCATTGCCATCGGAGAATGGGTGTTCATAGGCAATCATAAAGTGTAAAATAATCGCTTTAACCACAGGGTGAATAAATATCTCCCCCTCCTCTCCTAAATGCTCCGTATTGGCAAAAGCACACACCTTTTGGAGTCGCTCTTCTATATTTTTGTAAGATGGTGGAACATGAACTATCTCTTCAAACCCATCGGTAATGACTATCTCGTCATTGTCTCTAAAGACCCCTGCTACGTTACCGTTTATCTTGTTGCCTCGTGTGGCAATTTTATGGTACTCCAAAATTAAATCTAGCGTTAACTCTTCATCTTTACTTCGTTTTATCTCTTGCATCAGCAGATAGTTATTTAGAATCATCTCCTCATCTTCATTCATCGGTTTTCTACCTGAACTAAGCATCGACTTAGCAACACGACGCGTGGTGGAAGCCCCTTCAAGCTGTGAACTGCTTATCGCCTCCTCCATAAGCAACGATGAAATCAGATAGTTTTTTTTGATGGAGTT
>JALVEV010000299.1 GCA_027030605.1 Campylobacteraceae bacterium
ATTGTAGCTATTATATTTGATGTTACATCTATTGTTGTGGCGTATCTTTACTTTTTCTCAAGATTTGAGAAGCCATATAAAAAGGTATTGCCAACTGCTAAAAATATAAAAGAGTTTTTTGCAGTATTAATGAATCTGATTACGCTAAATAGAAGTAAAAAGTTCGACTCTACTCATGCAGATAGCTTTAATACGGTATATTTTACAATATTCCATATACTATTAGCATTAATGCTATTTACTGGTCTGCAACTATATGTACACGGTTTAGAGAGTGGACAAAGTTCTATTGGAACTTGGTGGCCTGCAATGTTGCATATGTTTACAGATTGGACAATTCCATTTAGTCATGCTATGCATGGTAGTACGACAAATGTTGCAAGCATAATGGATGTTAGATTTATGCATCATAAACTTATGTGGATAATTATTGTTTGGGTTGTATTTCATATATATTATGAAGTATGGAGAACAATATTCTGGCAAGAGGGTGATATTGCAATCGCATTTGGTGGTAGCAAGTTTGTAAAGGAGGATAAAGAGGCATAAGCCTTTTTATCGTAAGAGCTTAAAGCGTAAAGCTAAAAGCAGAAAGCTAATAGTGTAGCTTCGCTACTTTGATATATACAAACAGCTTTAAGCTTTTGGCTTTGTGCTTAGAGCTTTTTAAAGGAAAAATCAATTGAAAATAGCATTAATTGGAATGGGCAATATTATGTTTTGCGATGAGGGGCTTGGTACCTATTTGGCAAAATATATAGAGACAAATTACGAAATACCTGATAGTTTAGAAATTGTTGATGGTGGCTTAATGGGGTTTGGATTGATGAGCTACTATCAAGAGTTTGATAAACTTTTAATTGTAAGCACCACTTCAAAAGAGGGGAGTGCAGGAGAGATTTTTAGATACAGTGCCGATGAGATGCTTCGCCTTGGTAAAACACGCCAGAGTGCAAACGAAGTAGAAGTTGCAATGATGATTGAGATCTGCTCGGTAAAAGAGGATATGGCAGAGATTGAGTTTTTAACTATGGTGCCAGAGAATATTGAAGATGTTAAAAACGACTTAACCCAAACAGTTCTTGAAAATATGCCACTATTAGCTCAAAAAACATTAGATGTTTTAAATGAGTATGGGGTTAAGTTGCAGCAAAAAGAGAATATAAGTTTTACTCAAATTATAGATAGTGTTGCAAACCCCACTAATATAAGAGCTTTATAGCCTATAGCCAGAGAACTTGAGTAACAGTATCTTTTCTAAGAAAACTGGCTATAGACTATAGAGTTTATATTATAGCTACTCTATAATATAAAGCCTGCCACTGCCGTCATTCCCGTGAAAACGGGAATCTACGGTTAAAATAGCCAAAATATACTTTTTAACTTCTAGGCAGTTAAAATTGTGGACTCCCACTTCCGTGGGAGTGACGTAGTGGTTAGCTTTGAGTTTAAAGTAAAAAAATGGATGAGAAATCCTTAATTTAATGGCATTGAAGGGTGCACCTATATAGTTTTACAAAAATTCTAACATATAAGGAAACTGCAAAATGTATTTCATC
>JALVEV010000300.1 GCA_027030605.1 Campylobacteraceae bacterium
AATGTTAGGATTATCTTCTACTCCATTCAAACTGAAAGTATATAGATATTTATAGGTAATCATTCAGCACCCCTCCAGCCCAAAGAGTGCATAGGTTGAAAAGCATAACAATTTTGTAGTCCAGCCAATACAGAAAGAGAATTTTTTTTAAGTGTAGCAATAAAGCTCTTAATCCGACAGAAAAATTCAGCACCAGTAAACGAGGCAAATGTACCCGATATTTTCTGTTTAACCTTAATCATACGAAGGTCTCGTTCAGCAAGATTATTGGTAAAAGGAACTCTAAAGTCATAAATAAATCGTAAAGTCTCTTGTTGATAACGAATCAATCTGTCTGTCAAGTTTTTACCCTTTTCTTGTTTTGGTCTACCTCTTTTTTTTGACTCTTTTGGAGGTGGATAGGTTTGTAAAGCTTCTTTAGTAAGTTTTTCATAGTTTTTTACAATTTCTTCTCTAAATTGTTTGAATAAAGAAACTTTTCCTTCATCTTTATAAATTTTAACTGTTTTGTTTGCCTTTTTGAGGAGCTTTTGCATCTCTTTTGCCCATGATTTATCATTTTTATCAATTTCAGATTGTAGTTCTCTTAGGATATGAGCATTACAGTAGCTATGAGTAATATCAGTATAAGCATTATAGGGAGTCCAATGGTCATGAACTAGAATACCTTTGTATTGGGGGAGTATATCAATTTCATTGATTGCTTTTTTACCTCTTTTCTCATGTACACCATAATGGACTGCTGTTTGGGAGGTAGCAACATGAATCCAATTTAGAGTTCCTTTTATATTTACGCCTGTCTCATCAGCATGAAGTACCTCTTCTTGGATTAGCCTATTTTTTAGCTCTTCTTCAAATGCTTCTAGTTTATCGTACCCCTCTGATAAAAAGTTATAGATTGAACCTGTACTAATCTTATGATGTACCATATCTTCTATCAGTTCTGTTATTCTCTCATACGGTAGCATATGATGGGTATTTAGATAACTTACAAATGATTTCAGACCATTTCCATATTGGGTTGGACTTTTTACCTCTATTGGAAACTCTTTTTGATTTCTTGTGTGACAATGGGGACAACAGACTTCATGACTTTGGTACTCTTTTACTTCTATACTCATTGGTGGTAGGTCAAACACTTGGCGTTTTATTACTTTGTTGCTTATCACCTCTGATATATCTTTCTTACAATGATGACACTCTTTGGGTTTGAGTTCTACTATCTCATTTGGTATCTCTACTCTTTTGAGGTTTTTTCCCTCTCGCCCTTTTTGTCCTCCTCGTTTTTTCTCTGAACTTTTTTGCGTAGCTTTCTTTTTACTCAATTTGTTATCGCTTGATGGGGGCTTTGAACTATTTGAGCTATTCATTCCTAGCTTTTCTTCTAGCTCTTTTATTCTTGCCTCTAATCTCTCTACCATCAAAATTATCTTTGCTGCTGCTTCTGGATTGTTTCTACAAAATTCTATTGCTTCTTGTTCTGTCATATTAAGCGTATTTTACCATATTTCTCTTTTTTTTGTTTTTGGGTGCTGAATGGTTACGATATGAAAATACC
>JALVEV010000301.1 GCA_027030605.1 Campylobacteraceae bacterium
TTGCCTCTTTCTTTACTTTTATTAACAATCAAGAGAACTATCACATTGCTTTGATGGAGGAGGCTTTGGAGTATATTGGTAAAAAATGAAAAAACTAAAAAAAACTATTTTCTTACTATTTATTTTAAGTGAACTAACATTGGCTACTTGCTCAAATAACAAAATGGTTTGGCAAAACAGAATAGCCAATAGCAACTCAATAGAGCAGTTTTTTCTAAACAATGCTTCTTGTCAGAACTATTTTTATAAGCACTTAACAACAGCTCAAAAAATCTATTTTGATACGGTACTCTACCCTAAAAATTTAGATATGAGAGCCTATAAAAATAGATGGAGAGCAATGTTAGCTGATGACAGAGCATTTTTTAAAGAGTTTACTTTTTTTAATAACTACTTTACTAAGTATCATACTAGTGTAACACAAAGAGAGTTCTCTTGTTTTCAAAAACAGAAGGGGTTTGCTTCTCAGGTATCTCAAAACAGTTTTTATCATGAGTTAGCCAAGAGAGGTATGTTGCATGATGTAAGCTATCTCTACCCTTTAATTCGTTGGGCTTATGTTCACAATGGAATAGATATGCAACTAAGCCGTGAACGTGTGCAAAATGCAGAGACTCTTTTTGGTATTAAAAAGGGAAAAGTTGGAGACCGTGTGCAGTATGCTAGATTTCTAGCACTCTTTGATGATGAGTATGAGGCTGTAGCACAAGAGTTGGCAACTGCTTTAGGAGTATCACCAATAGAAGCCTATAAACTTTTAGCTGTTATTACTTTTCTTGAGTCACGAGGAAACATCTTTGCTGTCTCTAGCACAGGAGCTTTTGGTCCTACACAGTTAACGCTACACTACTACATGATGTATGGAGAGCCAAACAACCCTTTTTCTGTCAAAGGAAGCTTAATTAAATTGGCTAATAAGTTTGTACACTACCATAGAATTGGAAAATCAATAGACAGCTCTGTGATTGCTTATAAATCAGGAAGTTTGAGTAAATGTCAAAATGGAGGGTATAGCAATGATGTAGATTGTCGCTACTACAATGACTATAAGCGTTATATGAATGAGATGAGGTTTATGACAAATAAAAATGATATTTCGAGACATTTAAGTGGTAAATCCTACTTTTATAAATCATTAAAGAGTCTGAAAAGAGTCAAAAACTTAAAGGGTCTAAAAGATTATGAACCCTATCAATATGCTGTTTTAAAAGGCAATACTTTAAGTACTAAAGCTCAAAAAAGTCAATATCTAAACGGTGATTATTTTAACTCATTGGGTAGAATGAAACGTAGTGAGATTTATAAATTACAAAATCAATACGGTACTAGAAATGTGGGTGTTGTTTCTGATAAGAAGGTTTGTTATTAGATGTAGGGGTAGACCAATGTGTCTACCCATGTTTATAATGCCTATCTATTGTTTCCCTTACCTAACGCTCCAACTTCTCCAACTTTTTCTCTAAGATTTTAATCTTTTTAGAGAGTACTGACTCACCTGTTCCAGTAGCTCCATCTAGTTCATCTATGTCGGGGAGTCTTAAATCTTCATCGGGT
>JALVEV010000302.1 GCA_027030605.1 Campylobacteraceae bacterium
ACAAAAGGGTTAGATGTCCCCTCTAGTTTAGCCAAGGAGATACCTTCCCGCTCCTCTTTGATTTTAGAAACCATATTCAGAATCTCAGTAGAACTTAAAGTCCCAGAGATTAAAAGAGAAAAACTTACTATTATTAAAATCAATATCTTTTTCATTAGTGGTTAATCCCCCATACCGATATGTTAATGTCTGCTGAAACTGTTGTCTCTTTTTTATCTAAATAGAGATGCGTACCATAGATATCTGTAACTAAAACAGAACGTTCTAACTGATTGATAAACTTGGTAATATTCTTATAACTCCCTGAGCACCCCACTCCAATCTGTAGGACATGTCCAAAGCTGCCATTGTTGTCTACATACTCATTATCTATATAGTCAATAGCCACACTCTGTCTCTTTGCCTGTTTTGTAATAGAGTTTAAAAATTTTGACCAACTCTCTTTGTTAAAAAGCAATGGGGAGAGGTCATCTAAATTGACAGAGATAAAACTAATCTCATCATTGGTAGTCGCTATTTTTTTATCTAATGTTTTAATATCATTCTCATACTTATTGACTAGATAATTTCTATCTCCATTTTGACTAATACTTTGAAGGTACTGTTTATGAGAAGCGATGCTTTTCTTTAAACTATTATTTCTATTGTGTGCTTGGTTAAATTTATCTTCAGCAAAAGGGTAAAAGAAGCTATAGGAGATATAGCCTATCACTGCTGTCACCATAATAATCATCATCCACTTTTCATTCTCTGTCTTATGCTCAAAGAAACTATCTAATCCATTTAAAAAGTTAACCAGTGCTTTCATCTGTATACCACCTTTAAGATACCCCTATAGAGACCATCTTTCTCATTAAAATCGATTCGTTTAATATCAATCGAGGTTATCTCATCAAAATATTTTTTAGAGACATCTTTAATGTATCTTGTAATGTTTTTTTCATCTCTGCTTAAAAGGTGTAGAACAAAACTATTCTCTGATGAGTAAAGCTCTTCTATATGAAGATTGTGTCTCTCTAAATCTTTAGAGAAGATATACAGATAGTTAGACTTAAAGCTATAGTCTACTTTTTTATTGTAGATAGATGTCAAGGTTTTAGCTTTACCTTCAAATATAGTTTCTAACTTTTTTAGAGTCTCTCTCTTTGCTTTTATCTTCGTCTGTTTTTGAGCTAAAATAGCCCTATATTTAGAGGCTTCTTCCGAAAGGACTTGATTGTCATGATTTAACTTTAAATTGTACCCCTCTAATGTATAGGCAGGAATTAAATAAAACAGAGGTAAGCCAATGGCTAAAACTGTACTGCCTAAAATCGAAAGAATAAACTGTCCACTGGCCCTTTTGGTAAATATTGGAGCTCTTGGGTATTCACTTAAATTGACAACTTTTTCAGGAGTATCAATATAGTCTAAACCTGTCTTTAACATCAAATATTGAAGTTGGTCAACATACCACTCATCATTTTTAATCTCAAACGTAAAGTCTAAATTAAAGGTAGGAATCCCTAAATAGTTATACCCATAGTCACTTAAACCAATAATAG
>JALVEV010000303.1 GCA_027030605.1 Campylobacteraceae bacterium
CACCAACACACCGAGGTGTGTAGATTACACATACAACGAAGTAAACCAACTTACTAAAGAGGTTGGGGTAGAGGTGTCAGGTGATGCTAATGCTATTTTAAATGGATTTGACAATAGTGACAAAAAAGTCAATCTACGCTAAAATAATCTAAAAAAGGAGAGTAGAGCCATGAAACATATCCTCACCTTTCTACTCTTCACTCTCACTCTTTTTGCCAACATCCCCACATCAAACACCTACGATGCCCTGAATCGCCTCAAAACCGTCACCGATGCACAAGGCACAGTCACCTATGACTACGATGCCATAGGCAGACAGACCAAAGTCACTTTCTCTAGCGGCATCACTACAAGCTACGAGTATGACAGTAGAAACAGAATAACCAACATCACACACAAAAAGAGTGATGGTACTGTTCTTCAAAGCTTTGCCTACACTTACGATACAGCAGGAAACAGAACCCAAGAGTGCACTGTAGGGTGGGCATTCCTGCCCACCAACACACCGAGGTGTGTAGATTACACATACAACGAAGTAAACCAACTTACTAAAGAGGTTGTAAGTAATGACCCTAATGGTAACAACACGATTACTACCTTTACTTATGATGCAGTGGGTAACTTAGTTACTAAAACCATTGACGGCATAAGCGAGAACTATAGCTATAATGAGAATGATCAACTCACAACCAAAGGAAGTGTTAGGGTAGAGGGGTCGGGTGATGCTAATGCTATAGTTCCGGCTGGCAAGTTGCTAAATTTTGTAGCATCGGCATCACCTGACCCCGTTCCTCCGACAAAGTCTAGGATGGTATGTGCGAAGATATAAAAAAGATTTTTTAGGAGGAGACTGGAAATGATAGAGGGTGGAAATGTTTATATTTGTGAGAAGAAAGAGAAAAATGGAAAATATTTTCTCACACTGCTTGAGAACAAAGAGATAAAAGCAAGTGGTGAAGTAGAGGTGTCAGGTGATGCTAATGCTATTTTAAATGGATTTGACAATAGTGACAAAAAAGCCAATCTAAAGTCTAGAGGTGAACGTAATCGTAAGTAATCCTATGGTATACTCCAACCATACGAACAAAGAGGAGAGATAATATACCAAGAAAACCACGCATAGAACTAGCAGGGCAGTACCATGTGTCTAAAACTATGACATAAAAGGATTAACAATTGTAAGTGTTTTCTCTACCTTCAAGTTATGTTGCATATCTTCACTATACAAGATGTCACATTTTCCCAATAAAGCAGAAGAGACTATCAATGAGTCATAATAAGAGAATAGATATTTCTCTCTTAATTTAGCTGCTTTGATAAACATATTTTTTGTAAAATTAATCACACTATACTGCTCATAGCAATCTACAATAAACGCTTCTATATCACTGTTGGACATATGTAGTTTTTTAAGCATATTATTACTTACTTCATTAATAACTTGCGTACTTATGATAGCAGTTTGATTGACGATGGAAGAGGCAATTTTTTGCTTTTTAAGGTCTTTTGTGCTAAAAGCATAGAGGAAAATGTTTGAGTCTA
>JALVEV010000304.1 GCA_027030605.1 Campylobacteraceae bacterium
AAATGGTTTCCTATTTTTTCTCTTTTATAAATAGTTGTTTTAAGCCCAAGCTCCTCTAGCCAGGCAATAAACTGCTCTCCATTTTTATCTACACCCTCTTTATTTTTAGTATAAGAGTTAATTTCTATAATTTTTTTTAATTCGCTAAAATTTTGTACCATAAAATGCACCTTTTTTTCTAATTTTATCAAAAATTAGCTTCTATTTTATATAAATTTTAACACCTTTTTACTATAATGTTTCAAGTTGATTCTAGGAGGAAAAAGTGTGTAGAAAAGTTGGTATTTGGATGTATCAAAATGGTGGTGGCGATAAAATCGAAGAGAAATTGGTAAAAAAGTTAAAAGAGAGAGATATTGATTCTATTACAGGAATTAATTTAAGGTATGCATTTGTTAAAGATGGACATATTATTCATAATGATACAAAAGTAGATGAGTTGGATCTGTTTTTTTCATATAATGCAGGAGAGCAGACGCAATATCAAGTATTTTTATATGAAGCTCTAAATAGGGTAATTCCTACTATAAACTCGTTTGAAGCATTTGAGCTAACAGAAGATAAGTTTCAAACGGCATATCTTTTAAATAAGCATAATATTCCAACACCTGAGTTTTTTTTATGCCATAGAGATGACTCTAAACAGTTAGAAAATATTATTAAAGAGTGGCAAAAGATGGTTTATAAGCCAACCGATGGCTGGGGAGGCGTTGGTTTAACTAAAATTGAGAGCGAAGAGACGCTAAATATGCTTATGCCATTTTTAAATCATGCCGATTTAAGATTTTTTTATGTTGAAAAGTTTGTAAAGTATGATAATACAGATTTTAGAGTAGATATTGTTGATGGAGAGTTTGTAGGGTGTTATGGAAGAAAAGCAGGAGATAAAGATTGGAGAACAAATATTACAAGCGGAGGCAGTGTATTTTTAAGGGAGCCAAATGATGAGGTTGTAAATTTAGCAAAAAAAGCGGCAAAAGTGTGCGGTGCAGATATTGCTGGAGTTGATATTATTTATGATTTAGAAAGAGAAGAGTATGTAGTTTTAGAGGTTAATGGCATTCCAGCTTTTGCTACACCAGAGCAAGAAAAAATGGGATTAGATTTTAATGATAAAAAGATTGATTTAATAGTGGATTTAATTGATAGAAAAACAAAGGAGAATAGAGTATGAGTAAAAGAAAAAATAAAAAATTGCCAAAATTGGGGTTATTGTATTTAGATTATGTATTAAGATTTTTTGATAAATCTAACTTTAAAGGATGGCCCGATAAAATAGAAACTGTTGTATATCACTGGGGAAATGATAAAAAGAGATTTATTCAAGAGGTAAAAAGAAAAAAGATAGATATTTTAATTGGCAATATTCCTGCAACTGCATATGAGACATTTAGAGAGATTGCAAGAGAGCTTCCAAATGTACAGTTTATTCCATCGCTTGATACACAGTTTGCAAATAAATCTAAAGAGAATGTTACACGCTTTGCATGGAAGTATAATATTCCTGTACCAAAAACTTATATCTTTTA
>JALVEV010000305.1 GCA_027030605.1 Campylobacteraceae bacterium
GGTTCAGGCTTTAGGGTAGGTTTTCTTGGAATGCTACATATGGAGGTGGTAAAAGAGCGTTTAGAGCGAGAGTTTAACTTAGAGCTGATTGCCTCTGCTCCAACTGTTATCTATGAGGTAGCCTTAACCAATGGTGAGCGAATAGAGATTCAGAACCCTTATGATATGCCAGAGGTTCAGAAGATAGCTACGATTTTTGAGCCTTATATTAAAGCGACTATCTTAGTACCAAATGACTACCTTGGAAATGTGATTAAGCTTCTTAATGACCGTCGTGGTATTCAGGTAAAGATGGACTATATTAACGCTGAACGTGTTCTTTTAGAGTACGATTTACCTATGAATGAGATTGTGCTTGACTTCTACGATAAACTTAAGAGTACCACAAAAGGGTATGCAAGTTTTGACTATGAGCCTATAGGCTTTAGACCAGGAGACTTGGTAAAACTTGACATTAGAGTAGCAGGAGAGGTTGTTGATGCACTCTCTATTATTGTCCCTAGAGAGAAGGCTAGAAGTAGAGGTTTAGCTTTTGTTAAGTCACTTAAAGAGCTTATTCCAAGACAGCTCTTTGAGGTTGCACTTCAAGCAAGTATTGGCAATGAGATTATTGCTCGAACCAATGTAAAGTCTACAGGTAAAAATGTAACGGCTAAGTGTTATGGTGGAGATATTACCCGTAAAAGAAAGCTTCTTGAGAAGCAAAAAGCAGGTAAGAAACGGATGAAAGCTATTGGAAAGGTTAATGTGCCTCAAGAGGCGTTTATGGCTGTGCTTAAGCTTGATTAGGAATCTCTAATGTAAAGATGGCACCATCTGTGCCATTTTTTACTAAAACCTTTCCATTCATACTATCTTCAACAATAAGTTTTAAAATGTATAGCCCAAGTCCTGTACCTCCTGATTTCTCTTTTGTTGTAAAGTATGGGTCAAAAATCTTTTTTAGATTCTCTTTAGGAATACCTCCAGCATTATCTGATACAGAGATGTAGACATGGTTTTTAAGACGGTAAGCATCAATAATAATCTCTCCTTTGAAATCCTTTGAACTCTTTTTAGCACAAGCGAAAATGGCATTATTTAAAAGAACTAGAAGGGACTGTATAAGTTCAGACTCAAATCCTATAAGCTCTATTTTCTCTTTTTTATTACAGATGATTTCAATATTTTTATAGCTAGAGATAGTGGTTAGATTAATGGCTTGAGTGATGGCATCTTCTACAAAAAAATTAATACTATCTTTGTTTGTAGCAAAGAAAGAGGTAAAGTCATTAATAGTTCTTGAGAGATAGGCGGTAATCTTCTCAATCTCATCAAGATGTATCTCTAATCGTTCAGGATTAAGCCTCTTTTTTCTATAGTCAATATCTAGTTCTAATACTACACCATTAATAGCAGAGAGGGGTTGTCTCCATTGGTGAGCAATAAGTGAAATCATCTCTCCCATAGAGGCAAGTTTACTTTGACGTATTAATAGTGTCTCTTGTTCTCTCTGTTCTCTATTTATAATTCGTAAATGATGAAATGAAACCATTAATAATGTAAGGAGGAGGGGAATCCATAAATAGGCTATAGATATATATATATTATTTTCATACGCTTTTACAAGCCAAATAAAACCTATGAGAGTTGTTACAAATAGAAGAAGAGTAATGTAGATATAGAGTCGTTTCATAAATAAGATAATTATAATCATTGAGAGGAGAAATGAGAGTATAAGATTAAGCTCTTTATACTTTTTGGGTTGTGTAAAAATTGAGTTATCTAAAATATTATTAATTACCATAGCATGAATCATGCTATTAGAAATATGTTGACCATTATAGATAATATAACTAGGGTTAAGTCCCACAATAGAAGAGCCTAAAATGGCTATTTTGCCTTGAATATCTTTTGGATTTACCTCTCCTCTTAAAACATCAATAGCCGAAATTACTTTTGGTTTACTACTTGAGAAGTTTATGAGGATATTACTTGTTGATTTATCAATTTGTATGTAGTTGTCAAAACTAAGTAGGGTTGCTAGTGCAAATGAGGGGAAGAGTTTTTCTTTGTAACGCATAAAAAGAGGCACCCGCCTAAAGACACCATCTTCATCAACACTTGCATTAATAAAGCCAAAATTCTCTACACTCTCTTGTAAAATAGGATAGTTACAGAGTAGAGAAGAGGCTGTAAAGGTTGTTTCCATCTCTAAAAAAATACTCTTTTTATAATCTAGCTTTTTACAATGTGGAGCAGTATAGTTCTCATTTGAAAAATAGGTTGATAGAACAGCATTTGATGATTTGATAGATTGAGCAAGAAGTTTGTCATTGTCTCTTAATGCAGAGGGAATAGAGGAAAATTGAAGATTTAAGTTAAAATAGCGTTTATAAAACTTTTGTATACTCAAAGGGGAGAGTCTATCCTGTTCAGGAAAGAGAATATTAATCCCTAGAGCAGAAGGATGTAGTTCACTAATAGTATCAATAAGCTGTGCATCAAGAACTCTTGCCCAAGGCCATTGTCCTATCTCTTGTATACTCTTTTCATCAATATCTATAATAACAGAATAGGAGGCACTCTTTTTATGTTTTGCATTGGTAAAGAGTGTTGTTGATAAGTCATAAAACTTATAGTCAAGAGTTTGTAGAGTATCTGTAGTGTAAAATAGTAGGTGTAGAGAGAATGAAAGCAGTACTACTCCTAGATATTGTATAAAACGTCTCATCTCCTATTTAATAAAAATCTCAACATTTCTATTTTTTGCATTGGCTGTGTTGTCAGGAGTTTTGACTTGTAAATCCTCTTCTCCATACCCTTTTGCATTTAAAGCAATAGCTTTAATACCCCTTTTTTCAATAATAGACTTAATATATTGAGCTCGTTTTAGAGAAACTTTTTGATTAAGAGTACTAGAACCTGTTGTATCAGTGTGTCCAATAATGTCAACAATACAAGGAGAGCGTTGTTTGATTGTCTTTAAAGCTTTTTCAAGAACCTCTTTAGACTCTTCTGTTAAGTTTTTTGAACCTGTTTCAAAAAATAGAAGATAGGAAATAGCTTTTTGAGGTGCTGCTTTTAGAACATCTCCAAATCGTTTACTTAATTCCTCTTTTGACATCTCTTTCACTTTACTTGGTGCTTCATCTTTATCTTTTAAATCAACAAAGGCTCCAACTTTATCTATTTTAGTAGTTGCTTTTTGAGTAGAAACAGTAATGCTACTACCCACTTTTCCACTATCTAATAGGACAACAGTAGTTTTAGAACAACCAATAAAAAGTAGGGAAATTATAGTTATTAAAAAAAGTCTCATCTACTTCACCTCTACAACAAATTTTGTACCACGAATACCAATAGCACCTTCAGGAATACGGAATTTTACAGATTCTGGAGCAAGTTTACTAATTTTACCTGAGTTAAACATTGCTTTTCCTTTTTTGAGTTCTAAGTCAATATCGTACTCTTTTTTACTTGGTTTTACAACATAGTTATTAATAACAAAAATAGCTTTTTCTCCTAAAGATACGAGACTACCATCATCAAATATAATACCTACAGAGCTTTCTGATTTTGTTAAAATTACATCACCCTTTTTCAAGCTACTACCTTTTTTAAGGGGGATAACTTTACCTTTTCTTTTAACCTCAACATTACCTGAAAGTTTTTTAACAATAGCAATATTTGCAAATGATAAGCTACTTAATAGAAGCAATAAAATGACATTTTTTTTCACTATATAATTCCTTGATATAATATTTATTAGGATATCTTAAATTAAAAATAGTTTTATACTTTATTTGCCATCATACTCAATAATAGTAAAATGTGTTTCAGTTTGTGGCAAGATTGTTAATAGTTAACTATATGTTGAAAATAATTAATTATTTCGTTATACTCTTATATTAATAGATTTTACAAAGGGGAACATTTGGGTTGGGGAATACACTTACACCTTATTGCTGCTATCTCATGGATTGGTGGTTCCGTTTTTATGTTTGTTTTAGGAGTTTCACTACGTGATAAAAAAGACCAAGAGTTGGTATATCCACGTATTGGACCAATTTTTGGGTATTTTGAGATGGTTGTTTTACTCCTTCTTGTTAGTACAGGTATATGGATGATTGTCCAAAATGGTATGATAGATGTTCTTTTTAATTTTGACGTTCACTCAAAAGTTGTAGATGCTTTAAGAACGAAATTGATTTTGGTTGCTATTATGACAATTATTACTATTGTTCATCTACGAATTGCTTTTAGAACCAATGGTAAAAAGCGAACGAAGTTAGAGACAATACTTTCACGAGCCTCCTCTATGGGAATTTTTCTTATGAATTTTATTGTACTTCATTATGCTATAGTGCTTAGAGATATACTCTAAAGAGAAGATGCGTTGTATAAGTTGCCATAAACTAAGTGTATCTACTTTTTGTAAAACTTGTCAAAATAATCTTTTAAAACCATCTGTAACTAAAAGAACATTTGGTTCATTAGAGGTCTATAGCTTCTTTAACTATCAACATATAGAAGATTTATTGCTTACAAAACATACTCCACAAGGTTATCAGCTCTATAGAGCGTTAGCAAGGCTCTCTTTCCCTCCTTTTATGAAAAAATTTATGGAGAATGACCCTAGAGAGATTTATATAATAGGCATAGATGAAAATGTTAAATCTGGCTATAGCCATGTAGCACTGCTTACACACGAGATGAGACATAAAGGGGTTTATATAGAACATGCAAAACTTATGGCAACCAATAGTGTAAACTACTCAGGAAAACCTCTACAGTTTAGGCTTGAAAACCCAAGAGAGTTTATATATAGTGGCAAAAAAAATATAGAGGCGATTTTAGTTGATGATATTGTTACTACAGGAACGACTCTGAAAGAGGCTGAACAGGTACTAAAGCAGAGTGGGGTAGAGGTGCTTTTTGCTTTAACATTAGCTACGGTTATTCAAGTAGAATAATAGTATTTATAAAGTTACATTGTAGTACAATATTTATACCCATAAATTTGGGTACAGATTAAAGATGGAGATAGCAAAATGAACAAGGTAGCAAAAGTACTTTTGTTGGGAATATTTTTATCTGTGGGAAATAACCTTGTAGCAACTGAACTAGAAGGTCAGATAAAGTTTGAGAGCAAAGATATGACATGGACTGAGATTACTATTGAGTCAGAAGATGTCACTTTAGAGGATTTGGCATCAACCTACTATAGAGATGTTAATGATGCTGATATAATCTACAAAGCAAATCGTGATGTAATAGGTAAAGATAAAAAGTTGCATAGTGGGATGCATCTTAAAATTCCAATTACAGAGAAGTTTAGAGACCAACCTGAACATTTAGGGTGGCGTTAACTTAAGTACTTAACTCTAAAGTCAATAGAGCATCACGGTAAATAGGCTCATCTATAAATCCGTAATGCTCATGCATAAATCCATTTTCACCTTTAGCAGATGAGGTCTCAAATGCCTCTTTTATCTCTCTTGCTCTTTTCAATTCATACTCTGAAACTCCAAACACCTCATTTGCAATCTTAACTTGAACAGGTCCCATACACGCTTTAGTAGTAAAGCCCATCTTCTTTTCAAGCTCACACCACTCTCTAAAGCCCTTTTCATCTTTATAGTCTTGAAACATAAATGATATAGGGTTAAGGTTTGCTATCTTTGCATCGACTAAAAATTTAGAGAGAATGTAGTGAATGGTTGGATTGTCATGAGTAACAAGTGACTGAGGAAGAGCTAAAGAGGTAAGTAGGTCAAGTATGCCAAGGTTGGCAGTGGTAAAACGTTCAACTCCACCAAATGAGGCTAAGTTGTTAAATGCCTCTTTTGTCTCTAGTGAGATATGTATCTCTTTTTCACTGTTAAGTAATCTATCAACTTTTAAAATCTCCTCTTTTCTCTTAATCTTGGCAACTCTTACAGCATCAAACCCAAAATCATTTAAAAAAGCTATCTCCTCTCTACCTCCCTCATCTAAAGGGTTAGTACGTACAATTATAAATGAGTCAGAGTACTCTAAATGAGAGAGAAAAAGAGCAATATTGTGTAGAGCCTCCTCTTTGCGACTAGGGGCAATGGCATCTTCAAGATTAAGGGTAATCATGTCAGCAGGTAGGTTGTCTATTCTATTTAAGTGCTTTAGCCGTAGAGGATTAAGCATCATATTTGAACGAAAAATCCTCTTTTTGCATGGCTTCTTTTTTTTGTTGCCTAAATGGTTTAGTCTATCTTTTGTCTCTATCTTCTCTATCTCTTCAAGGTTATCAAATATCACTACTACACCTTCTCAATCTTCCACTCTTGGTTCTCAGTACCACGTACCTTTTTGTGAAAACTCTGTAGCTTTGTGCCATCAGAGGTCTTTTTATATTTGACATCAAGAACATTAAGTGTCCATCGGTTAACTACAAAGACAAAACCTTTATCTTTTGAACTCTCTAATTTCCACTCTTGGTGGTCATTGTTGCGTCTTTTCTTTTTA
>JALVEV010000306.1 GCA_027030605.1 Campylobacteraceae bacterium
TCCTGCTACAGCTTTAGCAATAAGTGTCTTTCCTACACCAGGAGGACCTACCAAAAGTACCCCTTTAGGTAACGATATATCAAACTCTCGATACTTAGCAGGATTTCTTAAAAAGTCAATTATCTCTTCAAGCTCCTCTTTTACCCCCTCAACTCCTGCCACATCTGAAAAGTTTACACTGGAGTGTTGTGCTTGAATATTCTGCTTTCCAATAGTGTTATCTGCCATCTCAACTTGTTGATTTAGTATCATCTTCTCTTGGGCTTTACGACTTGCTCTCATAACATAGAATATATAGAACATCATCGTTAAGAGTATCACAAAGATAATTGTGTCCATCATCTCTGTTGACTCTTCATAATACTCTACTTTACCCAAGGAAAAGAGCTTCTTCTTCTCTATTGCCTCTTGAGGTACTTTAATACTCTTATCTTTAAAATAGAGATAGAGATAGGGTTTCTTAACGACTATTCGCTCTACAGGTGAACTCTCTATAAGCTTTAAAGCCTCTTTTTTCTCAACAAGTATAGGAGACTTCTCCCAACTAGAAAAGAGTAAAATTGAAAAAAGAGCTACTAAAGAGAAAATGATAATCTTTGTATTTTTACTTATAGATTGCCACATTTTTGTCACCCTTTACCTTTGCATTGTCTATAAAAATCCAATTAGAGGTTAAATCCTCTTTTGAAGTTACCTCTATTTTGTTAAAATATTGGTCATAACCATAATAGACTCCATTACGCCCCTGCTCTATTAGAACTTCAAGATTTTGACTATTTTTTACTCTAAAGTCATAATTTTTAGCTTTGACAATAGCTGTTAACTCTCTGTGTCGCTCTTTTGCAATGTTTCCTTTTATTTCAGGTTTCATGGTTGCAGAGGGGGTGTTGTCACGTTTAGAGTAAGAGAAAGCATGGATGTGAGTTAAAGGTAGAAGTTTAACTCTCTCTATCGCCTCTTGCCACTCTTTCTCATCTTCACCAGGGTGACCAACAATATAGTCTGTACCAATAGCATAACCTTTCTGGGCTATCTCAGTTAAAAGCTCTAAATCACTCTTAAAATCATTACGTCGATTCATCAGTTTTAGCATCTTATCTGAGGTGTGTTGCAAGGCAATATGTAACTGTTTTGCCATCCAAGGCTCACTCAAAATCTCTTTAAACTCATCATCTATCTGAATTGGCTCTAAACTACCTATACGGATACGTCGAACCCCACGAATCATACTCATCTTCTTAAGTAACCGAGCCATAGAGGTTCCCTCTTTTTGACCATAACTTCCCACATTGGTTCCTGTTAAGATAAACTCTCCAAAACCGTTACTGGCTAACTTCTCAATCTGAGTTAAAATATCCTCTTCCTTGTGACTGCGTGCATCTCCACGAACAGATGGGATAATACAGTAGGAGCATCTAAAGTCACACCCCTCTTGTATCTTAATAAAAGCTCGACTCTTTCCTACAAACTCTTCAACTATAGTAGAGTCAATATGTTCAAGGTCACCAATCTGATAAAAGGGTTTCTCATATTTTAAAATAGTGTTAATCTTCTCTTTTTCAGAGTGACCTATAACTCCAAAAACCTTTTTGTCATTAAAAAGAGACTGCCCTTTAGAGTGAGAACCACACCCTGCTAAAACAATTTTAGCCTTAGGGTTTGAACGCCCTCGTCCATTAATATAAGCTCTCACAGAGGAGTCAGCTCCATTGGTTACAGTACAAGAGTTGACCATAATTACATCAGCCTCATCTTCATTTTGTGTTAGTTCAAAATCTTTTAGTTTTGACATCATTACTTGAGTGTCAAATTGGTTTGTTCTACATCCAAAGGTTTTAAAATATACTTTTTTCATTCTTATCTTCTTTTTTAATTTATACTAATTCTTCATTTTTAGGCAATGGAGGTCTAGGTGCAGATTTATCCATATATATTGATTGACTTGGTAGTGCTAACTCTATGTCATCTTCTGCCTGTATTCTTGATAAAATCTCCATAGAGATGGTACTTCTTAGGGTTAATGTTGCATATGAGTTGGTTAAGTACCAAGCAGAGACACGTACACCATAGTCATCTAAAAATGCAAAAATACGAGGTTCAACAGCTGTATTTCGTACACTATATTTACTCCGTAAGCGATTTAACTGTTTTCGTGTCATATCAGTATACCCTTTTGAGTACTTACGTGTTACCTCTTTTGCTATATGCTGTGCTTTTGATGCATTGGAGTCAAAGGTAATATAAAAGTCAATACCATCCCAAACTGTTTTTAGTCCTGCATGAGAGTAGTTAGCAATCATTCCTGTAAAGATGTAGTTGTTAGGAATAAAGATAATACGCCCCGTACGTCTATTTTTATAGACAGAGGTGAATGTAACATCTTCATGAAGTGTCATACGTAAAATAGATATATCAACAACATCTCCAACATACTCAACGCCATCTTTAACAAACTTCATACGGTCACCCACATGAATAGAACCTGAAACCCAAATAACTACCCAACCTAAGATACTCATAAACCAATCTTTTAGAGCAATAGCTATACCTGCTGAAGCAAAACTCAAAATGGTCATGAGGTTTTTAACATTTTCAAGATAAGAGAAGAGTAAAATAATAACAATTAAAACAATAAATGAGGCATTAACAATCTTGTTTATTCCATAAAAGAGGTCATTTTCAGACATATATTTATGAACTAAGAACTTAATCAAAAAGTAAAAGAGTAATAAAAAGCCAATAGTTGCACCAATAACCATCAACTTTTTCATCTCTTTGTCAATTCCCTCATCAATATTTAAACTAATTTGAGATGCTACTTGTCTAAATGTCTTAATAGAAGTTTTATAGATACGCAATGTATCTTCAAAATCTTTCAACTTCCTTTGAGTCGCTTTTAACTCGTTTAAATATTTCTTACCCTTTGATAGAAGAGTTAACTCTCTTAAAAGTGATACCTTCTCTTGTAACTTTGCAACTGCCTCACGTAAAGAGGCATATTTTTCATCATTTTCCTCTTTAATACTCTTTAGTTGCTTTTGATATGAGATTCCATCAAGAATACCAATAGGGTTTGTAATTTTAGGTTCATCTTTTAACTCTTTAATCTTAACCATATTAGCAAATGGGTCTTTTTTATATTCACTTAATTGAGAGAGTTTCCCCTCAATAATCTTATTCTCGTTTTTTAATCGTTTAAACTCAAACTTTTCTCTAGGAGACAAGGTTTTTTTAGTTTCATATTCGGCTATCTCCTCAAGATATTTCTTGTGCTTCATCTCTATCTTTTTATACCCCTCATAGGGTAGATATTGACTAGCCCAAATATTATCTTTACTTAACTCCTCCTCTATTTTCTGCTTCTTTTTAAGGAGTTTATCTATTCTCTCTTGAAGAAGCTTCTCCTCACGAAGACGTTCAGCCTCTTTTTGAGCACGTTGCTTCTCTGCTAGTTCTCTCTCTTTTTGTTTTGCCTCTTCAACTCTCTTTTCATGCTCTTTTTGAGTAGCTAACACCTCCTCCTCTTTTCGCTTTTGTTCCTCTTTCTGCTTATCTATAGCTTTAGCAATAATTGCTATGCTCTTCGCATTTTTTTCACTATCAGCAGGAGTAATGCTCTCCAAAAGTGTTTTATCACTCTTCTTTGTTATATTATTATCTGCAAAAATAGCGAGAGAGAAGAGAAGAAAAAGAAAGATTATTCTCATCATTAGACTCACTTAACAAACTTATGAAGGACTTTTTTAAGCGTCTCTTCATCAATATCATCACGAATAGTATGCCCACCAATTCCCTTAGGTAAAATAAACTTAAGTCGATTGTTAGCCGCTTTTTTGTCAAGAAAGAACTTATTATAAAATGCATCGACATCAACAATCTCATAAGTAGTAGGAAGTTGATGTTTCTTTAAAAAATTCTCTATCTCATCCATCTCATTCTGTTTTAGTAGTCCCAACTCTACGGCTAATGCATTTGCCATCATAATCCCTATAGCAACAGCCTCTCCATGAAGATATTTAGTGTAGTTGGTCTCATTTTCAACCACATGTCCAAAGGTATGTCCATAGTTGAGTACAGCCCGTATACCTGACTCTTTTTCATCAAGATTAACCACCTCAGCCTTTAACTCAACTGAACGCTGAATCACCTTTTCTAAACTTTTTCTATCAGAAAAATCAGCATCGACTAGAAAATTAAAATAGTCTCTGTCAAACATCACTGCCATCTTAATAATCTCTGCAATACCTGCTGAAAACTCCCTTTTTGGAAGAGTCTTTAAAAAATCGGTATCTATATAGACTGCCTCTGGTTGATAAAATGCTCCTATAAGATTCTTACCATAAGCGTTATTTACCCCTGTCTTTCCACCTACAGAGGCATCTACTTGAGATAAAAGTGTAGTTGGAATCTGAACAAAACCAATCCCTCGTTGATAGAGTGAAGCAGTAAAACCTGTCATATCACCAATGACCCCACCACCAAGTGCAATTAGTAGTGATTTTCTATCGAGTTTTGCTTCAAAAAGCTCATTTAAAATAGTCTCAACCGTTGCTAAAGTTTTAAACTCTTCACCATCTTCGATGGTAACAACATAGAGTTCATCAGCATCTATCTTAGACTTTAAATGTTCTAAGTGTAATGCAGAGACTGTTGTATTGGTAATAATGGCTACTTTTCTATTAAAAGTAAGCTTAGGTAGAGTGTCGATAACAACGTTATATTCTATAGCTGAACTGTTTTCTAAATGAATGGGTACTATCATGAGTTTAAAACCTGTATTTCCTAAGTTAATGATTGGCAATATTCTATCTTAAAGTGGTATTTAATGGGCTTAATCTCCCTAAGCTCCTTAGAGTAGTATGCTAAATGTTCTCATCCTACCCCTCTACAGGAATCAATAAGAGAGGATGTTTTTTAATAGAGAGTAGATGTTTACTCAATTGCGTCGAGAAAAAATTCAACCATGAGCTATTGCTAATCTCTTTGTTGTAAGGGGCAATATGTAAAACAGCATCTTTACTCAGCAACTCTTTAATAGGATTTACTCTTTTTTTCTCAATATTAACATTAAAACCATAAAGACGAGAGAGTGACTCATAGTGGTCAACTATTTTCGCTGTCTCTTCAAAGTCACCTTCAGGGTTATAGTCACAGAGAGTCAACTCCAATTTTAAACTCTCAGAGATATCAAAAACAGAAGTAGAGAGTGACTCCATCTCTGCCTCTTCACCCATTAAAAGGACAGCTTTATGAATATTAAAAAGACTCTCTTCACCAAAAAGATAGATGGGACGATTAAAAGAGCCTATATAATTTTTATATTTTGATTGTTTAAAGATACTACGAGTCAAAATAAAAAGTCCAATCTCATGTTGACTCATGTCGAAATCTATATCTTGAAAAATATCATCATCATTATAGGTGACAAAAACCTCAATATTGTCATTTTCTAAACTTTTAATCTCATTGATATCCTCTATATCTACCACTTTAAGTAGTCGAATAAAGAGTTTTGTTTTTACTAATTTATTACTTAAAAATATCGCTTCATTTATTTGAGAGAGAATCTCTTCTCTCTTTTGCTCCATGTCAACTAAAAGATATAAGTTTCTACCAAAAGGTTCAGGAAAAACCCCTTGTCGTTTGTTGACGCGTTTATAGACCTCTTCTAAAACTAAAGGATTCCCAATAACAATAAGCCTATCGTTAGGTTGTATCATGGTGTTATTGGTAGGAAATATCTGCTTCTCTTGCCGATAGATAGCAACTATTTTCCATTTTCTATGAGAGATAGCCCCCACATGACGAAAGGCAAAACTACTTCCAAGAGGAATGAGTATCTCCATTATCTCACCCTTACCTAAACCAATATTTTTAGCAATCAAGGGAACATTTGGAAGCTTCTCATAGAGACTTGATGCCATCACTTCGTTAATGTTTAAAAGGTTTAAATTCTCATCATCAAAGCTCAGTTCATCCCATTTTGAGACAAATACAATAAAAACTTTATCATCTATAAAACGAATGTTTTTATAGGTAAATTTTGCTTCTAGTTTATCTTCAAGCACAACAAATATGGTTGAAAACTCTACCTCATCCATTAATGTTTTAAGACGTAAGTTTGAAGTGGGGTCAATGTCAATATAAGTAATATTATCAATTGTCTTGGTAAAACACTCTTTATCTTGCTGACAACAATTAATATAGTACTGATTCGAGTAGATACGACTCTTCCCTAACCACTTAACAAAATGTTTAGCTATATTGCCGTTTGCTAAAATCAATACATTTTTCATTAAAATTCCATAATTAATTTTTATGTGAGATTATAACATAAGTTAGGAAAGGTTTAGAAAGGAAAGTCATTCGTACAAATATTTATATCTTTGTGAATTCCAAACCCTATATAGGGAAAGTCAAAATGAGAGAAGTTTTATACTATCTCAGACCACTGTACGTTTCAAACCCTATAAGGGAGTATC
>JALVEV010000307.1 GCA_027030605.1 Campylobacteraceae bacterium
TGCTTTACTTAACAGCGTAGTTATATCAAAAAGAGGCTCCTCAAATGCCAAAATAAACTTAGCTCGAATATCTCGACAGTTCTCATAAAGAGCATTACAGTCAGCCTCACTACCTGGGCTACACTTGTCAAAGATTTTTTTAACCCTTGTCTCTTTACCTTTACTTCCTGAAAGAGATAAAATGTTGAGACGGCTATTCATAGGAATATTCTCTCCAATATGTGAGAGCCACTCCTCTAATCTATCAACATTAGCACTACTCCATCGGTCACTCTTGTCAATTAGGACTACCCTTTTTAGTGGACTTGGCTCATTTTTAAGGCACATGGTTTTTGCATCTACATCATAAGCTTTTGGTGTTAACTTATAAGCAAGAACAAATCCTAAAATACCCAAAAGAAGCAATATTACAATAATCAATATACCCTTTATATCATCTCTACTCATAACTCTATCTCCCTATTTTTTTTCACCTGTTGAAGTACTTTTTCAATATAGGCATTATCTAAATAACTATCTTTCATCTCTTCTAGCTTCTCCTCAAACCTCTCTTGATTCTCATAAAAGTTATCTATCTGCTCATTAATACGCTCTAACTCTATCTCAATAACTCTTTTAATACTTAACAACATATTGATATTGAGCTTATTGACTCTATCATCTACTATCTTTTTATAGTTAAAGGAGTCATCTTCACCATAAACAGACTCTATCCCTAAGCGATAATCTACTAAAATCTCTCTTCCTGTCTGAGAAGCTTTATGATAATAACGCTCATAAGTAGCAATAAATGCATCTAAATCTAATGCTAAAGCCTCTAGTTTATCTCTTGAATTCTCTAAATTTTCCATCATATTGTCAGACTTTCTCATGGTTACTGTGTAGAGTTCTCTCATTAATCTTCTTAGCTGTTTTTTTGCCTCTAAAAACTCATTATCCTTCTCTTTCCATTGACGATAGATAGCACCATACCCTGGATACTTGTCATCAAGTTTCATACCTTTTATAATACTAAAGAGTGTAACAAGTAGCCCAATAGCCACTAAAATAAGGGATTCCATATCGTGTAATACAAAAGGGGTCTCAAGCATCGGTTTTAGTACTGCCCCTATCTGGACATGAGGATTGATTTGTAACACCTCTCTATAGTGGGCAATAAAAAGATGAATAAAAAAGATAAATAGCAACAAAATACTAAAAATTGCCAATCCAATACGCCTTCTCCTTTGCACAACATGGTTTTTGTAACGTAAAACAAACCCTGCAATGGTCGAGAGAACGACATTGAAAAAGGAGGTAATAAACCCAATAAAGACCCCACCAAGCAACCCTAAACTAGAGGCTTGACCAAAAAAGTAAGAGTTAGCCAACGCCTCTAAAAAGATAAATACAAAAATCCAAGCAAAGTGTAAAATATAACTTTTAGGATATTTTGCCTCTCTTTTAGTTATGTTATTCTCTTGGCGAAATCTATCTAACTCTTCTCGTAAGTTAACCCTCTCTTCCTGTTTCCTCTCCTCTTCATGAATAAATGCATCATGAATAAGTCCTGCTTTCTCTTTAAAAAAACGCTCTAGTTTAACAAAACTAGTAGCCTCTTTTGAGACCTTGTTAAGAAGAGTATTAACCTCTCTTTTAATCTCATTTGACTTTTTGATACCATAGGCATTGAGTCTTTTAATATACTCATTAATCTCATCTAGATACCCTATCTCATCACTAGTAAACTCTTTAATATCTTCTTTAGAGTGTTCAGACGCAAACTGCTCTCCTAAAACTTTTGGGTTAACTCCTTTAACTATTTTGTCTCTCTCTATATAGCCAAAGTTATTGAGTAGTTCACCCTCTTTTGTCTCTTTAATACGCCATGCCATGCTTTTCCTAATGTTTCAACATTTTTAAGGAACATTATAACAAAATAAGTTAGAAGAAACTATCAAAAAACGAGTATAATCACTACATTGTAACATTCTCTAAGAATTCAACCTCTCCCCAACGCACCAAAATTAAATCTATAGAGAACTCAACATCTAATCTTTTTGACTTCATATAGTAGTAAGCAGAGTTAATTACCTTTCGCTGTTTTGCAGGGGTAAAGTTATAGATAGGGTCAAAGTCTGCTTGTGCAGATTTCACCTCTATAAAGTGCATCACATTATCACGAAGAGCTATAATATCTATCTCCCCTAATTTTCGAGCATAATAGTTACGCTCCAAAACAAAGAACCCCTCAGCTTCTAAAAACTCTATCGCCAACTCTTCATTCTGATTTCCAATAATTGTATTTAACTCATGTCGCATAGGGGAACTCCTTTTTTATTTCAATTATACGTAAAAAAGATTAAAAATAGAAAAAATATGTCAAATTGTTATATTTTTTAAATAAGTTAAATAATAATTTTTTTTGTTATAATTTGTTTTTATTTTTAACTATATTGGAGAGAATCATGTACAAAAAATTATATATTTATATATTTTTTTATAGCTTATTTATAACCCCTCTTTTCGCTTTTTCAATTGAAGCAGGAGAGGATCAAAACATTACATTAGGAGAGGTAGCTACTCTAGAAGCAACCGTTTCAGCAGATATAAACAGTGATGCATTAGTCTGGAAAATAAACGATGACACTTATGCTACAGGGAAAATCTTCTATTTCTATCCTACAGAGATAGGGACATACCCTATACAACTATTTTATCAAGGTAACGAAGAAGATAATTTAACAGTCAATGTCACTAATGCTCTTGATACAGAGACAAGTATCTCTAAATTTTCAGTGAACAATAAGTGTATGCAAGTAAAAATTGTGAGTGGGAAAGGTCATAGTCCATCGTATATTTATCTTAAAGTGGAAGAGCAACCAGAACAACTTTTAGCCATAGAAGATAGTGAATATGGAGGACGCTTTCATACTATTAACTCTCCAAAGATAATTGCACTACAAGATGGTGGATATTCTGTTTTTTGGTTGGTTTATAGTCAAATGAGGGATGAAGCTTTACGTATGTCAAGATTTGATAGTAATGGAAACATGGTTGTCAATAATAAACTTTTAGAAACATTTGACCCAGCAGGAAGTAATGTAACAATCACCCAATTAAGCAATCAAAATTATATTGTAAGTCAATGTAGAGTATATCGTTCACTTCGTATTCGTATTTATGATTACACCTCAAATAGTAAATTATATGAACTTCATCCTAGCCTATCACCTTCCCGCCCTTGTAACCGTCATGAGAAGACTAAGATTATGCCTATATCAAACAATACATTTGTCTTTTCAGCCGATAATCAACTTTGGCACTTTGATAATCAAGGAAATGAGATTCCATTTAATTAACTGGTGATATATTATTGCATTATCTCCTATTTTAGGAGAACTATTTTGTCCATAGGCTTTACTTGAAAGAGTGGAGTAACCTATGGTCAGTCTAAAAATACTTTAAAAATAAACCTTTTTAAAAAAATAAGCAAAATCCCTAAAAGTGCAATAAACACAACAGTTATACTTACTTCCCAAATTGTATTAGGGTTATCCAATAAAGCAAGATAGTATGACAATGAATGATGTTCAATAATATCTTCATAATAAGCTCTTTTCTCTTCCAAAAGCTTAGGATTTGCAAAACCATAAAGTTTGGCTAACTCTAAATATTTTAACCCCTCTTCTACCGTTGAGAGTTGTGCTTCTATTCTAGCAAGTGCATATAGTAAATCAGCGACTATCTGTTCTTTAGGTTTAACAAAAACAAGACGTTCACTTAGTTGATAACCTAACGCTTTTTGTATATCTGAAATAGTATGTGTTTGATTGTCTATGGTAATGTTGTCATCTAAATTAAACTTTTCAGGTAGAGGAATAGCCCTTTTTGTTTGTAAAAAGTCTTTATTTTGACGCTCTTCTATTTTGAGTTTTAAAATAAGTTGATGTAACCACTCTGTACCATAGTGAGAGTTGGCATCTCTTTTTATTCCTTCGGCTATCCACTTTAATGCTTTTTCATTCTCTCCATTAAGCTCATAGGCTGTACCAAGATTTGAAGCTATAGAGTACTTATTAGGGTGGCGTTGATTTAGCTCTAAAAGTTTTTTAATGGACTCCTCATACTTACCTTGAAGCATTAAAATAACAGCATCATCTTCACTTAACTCATCAACTGATACTTTTTTATCTTTTCTCTCTTCTAATATATCTTTTAGTTTCGTTTTAGGAGACTCCTCTTCAATAGTCCTCTTAAGTCTACTCCAAAAGAAATCTCCAGCACCTTGATACTTATGCTCTCCATCAATTGTAGTACCATTAATCCATATACAAGAGAAGAGATAAACAGGTAGTAAAAGTAGTATTATTTTTTTCATTGTGTTCCTTTACTTTAATTATATATCAAAACTGTCGAGTAAAACCAATAATTACTATAGCAATATAAAATCCCCAACCCCATTAACAACCCTCTTCTCTTTTGCCTCAAATGCATCAAAAAGCTTTTGTTGCTTCTTATTTAGCACAGAGTTATACTTCGCTTCAATTAAGAGTCCATCTTCGGTTATAAAATCCAGTTCAATTCCATCAACATAGAGATAACTTGGATTTCTATTTTTAAGTTTCAAATAGATTAAGTTTTCAAAAATAGCTCCTTTATCTCTATATCCTGTTACAACATTTCGTAACCCAACATCAGAAGCGTAAATCTTTTTAGCACTCTTTAGCTGTTTGTTAAGTTTGCCATGTTTCATCATGCTATAGATAAGATAGGTTTCTTCAAAATAGTAAAAATAGCGTCTAGCAGAGTCCACACTAATCTCTAAAATATTAGCCAACTTATTAAAAGTCAAGAGTTTTCCACTTCGCTCCATAAGCAGTTTGTAAAAGTCTTTAACCACTTGTCCATTACGAATATTATAGTGGGCAATAATATCTTTAGTAATAATATTATCAATCAAGTTTTGCAAGTAACTTACATCTCCTGTCAAAACATACTCAGGCATTCCCCCATCTTGCATATACTCCTCAAAATAACTCTCATAGAGGTGTGCATCTGCTCTTTTAATACAAATCTCTTTAAACTGTAAATACTCATTAAAATCTAAAGGCATAACTTCAATGGTACGTTGTCGCCCTGTTAAATAGGCATTACTATCTTTAAGCAGTGAAGCCGAAGAGCTAGAAGCAAAGATTTTCATATTTTCTAAATCATAGAAGTTTTTCAACTCTTGTTGATAGTTTTTTTTGCTTGTTACCTCATCTAAAAAGAGATACACCTTTTGAGCAGAGCTTAGTTTATGAATTTTACGGTATTCGTTGACTATCTCAGCTATGGAGTACGTATCTAAGGCATAGAGGTCTAATGAGATATAAAATATAAATTTAGGGTCAACACCATGCTCTTGAATAAGCTGTGCAATAAAGTTTTTCATAAGTGAACTTTTCCCTACACGTCTTAGCCCTGTCAAAAAAACAATGTCAGGGTTAGCTAAAACCTCATGAAGTTGAGTCAAATAGCTCTCACGTTCATAACCTTTAAAAGAGAACTCTTCCTCCCACCAAGGGTTAGATTTATAAAGTATTGCTTCCATTTTTATCCTATCTTATAAAATATAGATATAGTATACGATATTATCGTATATAAAGTGCTTATTTTGTTTGATATTAGTTTTTTGTTTTTATTCTCTTTTGCTAACTTTTCAGTTGTAAAAACACCTAAAATTGACAACTCCACCCCCTAAAGAGAGGTGGATTCTTCTGAACTCCCAACTAAGGTTAGGATATTTAAAATGTAAACTGTTTTTTTCATTTTATCCTCTTTTTTACCAAATTTATCTTTTAAATATAGCATCTATCATTTCCCTATCATAATCTAAAATCCACTCATTATATTTTTTGTAAAGTGCTTTCAAATTATTAGGATGAGTAGAGATGACATCAACTCCTCTATCATCATAAAGATGCAATATAGAGTCATTTGATATGTTTATAAAATAGCAATCTCCATGAGGTATGAACCTTTTATTGCGTATGGTAAAATCACTGTTAATACATGCTTCAAGAATAGCTTTATAATTAATATCTTTTTTAGATACTTTAACACTAAAGCGTTTTAAACAATAGGATTTCTTTTCAAACCTATCATTATCTTTACTCTCTCGTACATCACTAAACTCTAACTCTCTCTCTTCTAAATTTTTAATTTGTTAGAGGTAAAAGTTATTTTTACCAATGGTTTTTCTTCCATCTGAGAATTGTTGATAGACCCCTAGACTATACTCTTAGATATATAATGTCACCCTTATTTTGTAAATGCCACACTCAAATACCCAACAACACGCTCTTTGTCTCCTGAGACATCAGCACTTGTTCTGTAGTCTAGGATTGTAGTTTTTAGATTATGCTCTTTTGCACTTTGAACCAATGCTTTTACACCCACAATTCCACACGCTTCACAACCTAAATTTAAGATGTCATTGTCTAGCTT
>JALVEV010000308.1 GCA_027030605.1 Campylobacteraceae bacterium
ATTCAGAACTGTCAACTACTTCTTGATTGTAAGTGTAGAGGGTATCTCCTACTATATCAACTATTTTTGTTGCATCTAAGTAGATAATAGAGGCATAATTCAGGCTCTCTTCTTCAATGGTATAAATCTCTAAATATGTACCATCGTAAACAAAAATTCTGTCATGGTCAAAGAAAGCTTTTTCTAAACAACTCGAAGAGTAGATAGTGAAATTTTTAGTTATGCCTCTGTTGTTAATGTCATCTGATAATTGCGAAGTTCTTACGGTTATCTCATTGCTCTCTTCACATTTAGAAGTGTCGAAATAGTAGGTTTTTCCATTTTGTATTTTTTGAAATGCTGGAAGTGTATACTCTTTTTTCTTTATATCATTTACATTAGTTATATCATATATCACTGTACTAGAGTTGATTTCATCACCTACTTCTAAATTACTACTTGGTGTGTCAATCAATAGGTAGGGGTCATCTAAAATCACCCTTGCACCATGACCACTGTTAATGCTGTTAAGGAGTTTTGGCTCTTTTAAGTTGCTAATATCGACAATAAAAGTTTTGTCATTAAAATTTGAAATATAAAGACGACCTTGTAATATATTTACTTTTACTGAAGCACGGTAGGAGTTGTTCTTTTGTAGTAACTGATTTAAAACATCATCAATAAAGTCATCACTAGGGTCACTCTCATTAAGTATAATGTTATTAGGAAGTTCTAAAAACAACTCTGAGACCTCTCTTTTGTTTGCTGTGTCATAAATATAGACTCTTCCTGTTTTTGACTCAAAATAGTAAGCAAATCTATTGATTTGTTCAAATGCATCAGCATCTTCAAATGTTTTTAGTACTCGTGTTTGAAATAGGTCATCAATATAGGTTATATTACCATCTTCCATTTTCTTTACAATGTTTTCATATTTCTCTTTATCTAAAAGAGTGCGATATAGTGCATTAGAGTCCTCATTTGGATTGTAGACTAATATATCTTTAGCATCTATGACTAAGTCATTGTTTAAATCTTTAGAGAGAAGTAGTTTGCTGTACTCATTCATTTTATTTTCAAGTTTACCATAATAGTTTACGCTATTGGTACTTTTAATGTATTTGGCAACATAACAATAGAGCATTTCACTAAGTGCTGAGATTCGAATGGTCTTGTTGTTTTGTTTAATCCATGAACCTTTTACGATAGCTCGAAAGAGAACTCTCTTTTCTGCTTCATAACTTAAGGGATTAGTGCTAAGTTGATAAATATAAAAGCTATCATTCTTTAATAAGTTTGTATTAAGTGGAAAAGTATAGCTTACATTAAGTTTACTGACTGAAATAGGTTCAATTTGAGTATCTGTATGTAACTCTAGAAGAGTAATAGTTGTCTCAGGTGGTTGTATGCCTACATGAAGCTTACCAAATAGCTCCTCTTCTCTTATATAAATAAGAACAGGAGCAGAACTTGTACCAAACTTATTGGTCGCTGTTGCTGTTAATGTAAAAAATTTAGTAGCATCTATTTTACTCATTAATTGAATAGTGCCATCACTGTTGAGTTGAAAATTTTGAGAACCATTCCCCTCTAAGGTTAAACTACTAATAGGGCTATCTTTGGCATCAATGTTGAGTCTACCAATAGTTGTACCAGCTGGAGTGTTTCGTGAAATCTCTTTTGTAAAGGGTAAGATAACTGGTTTAGAATCAAGTATATCTTTAAGGACTATATGAAACTCTTTACTACTTGCATTGTGTGCTTTGTCTTCTACTGTTAGTACTATGTCATAGATATTGTCAGCATTATAGTCTCTAGGTATTTCAAAATCAGCAGGTAGTTCAAAGGCTATCTCTCCTACGTTGGAGACTTTAAAAAAGGGAGCATCTTGACCTGATAGTGTATAGTCTAAACCTTTGTCTTTGTTGCTATCTTCTATTTTGAAATTTGTCACAATACTACTGTTTTCTTGAACATCAATAATAGAAGGGGTCATAATATTTGGTGCCTTAGTATCTTTAACAATAGTATAAGGGGTAGGTTCACTCTCAATTCCATTTGGGTATCTTAAGGTAATGGTATGTGATTCACTTCTATCTGCTCCGTTGATGTATCTAGTTAATGTAATACTACCTGTAGAGGGCATAGTTTGTCCAGTTGATATATTGTCAATATAGATTTGGGTATCGGCTCTTCCACTAATCTCAATGTTGTATCTATTGCTATTGGTATAGAGAATACTTTTTTTAAGTAGAGGTCTATCTATAAAAGATAAATCTTCACTACTTCCACTCTCGACATTAATGTTTAAGTTAGCAATATTACTCTTTCCAATAGGGTTTGTTGCTTGTATTTGAAAGGTATAGTTACGTTTTAATTTGTAGTCTAGTGCTTTAGCAAGTTTAACAGCACCATCATTTTCTATAATAAAAAACTCTTTTCCTTCACCTTTGAGTATCTCTATTTTTGAGATATTTTGAGAGTTTGTCATATTTAAGAGAGCAATAGTTGTTCCAACTGCTGTTGTATCTTTGAGGTTTACCTCTATATCTTCTATGCTTACTATGCCTGAATGTTCTCTAAGGTGTTTGTTAACATTATCTAAGCTTAAAGGTTTTTTCCCTACCTTTTTTATGAGGCTTCTAATATCCTCTAAAGTTAAATTTTTGAGTGAGGTTATCTCTATTTTATCTTTAATCTTTTGCTCAATATCAATGGTGTGATTTATCTCTCCATCATTGTCCAATGACTGTAGAAGTAGAGAGAGTTTTATAACGCGTTCATCATCAAAGTTGTCTCGTGATACCCCTACTAAATCTTGAGGATAAATCTCTTGATTGTTTTGTATCTCATCTATTTGTCCTAACAGAAGTGAACCCAGTTTAAAAACTACAGGACTGTGTCGACAAAGAGCAACGCCCTCTCTATTTTCATATGAGTGTGTAGTAAATTTGCGTATACCACACTCATAGTCAACACCATTAATCGGTGCATCAATAAGATAGAGTCGTTTTAAGGGTAAGCTCTCTTTGGTAGTACTACCCCCACCACAAGCATAAAAGAACAGAAGAATAAAAATTAAAGGTATTGCTCTTTGCATTGGCTCTTCTTTATTGTGGAACAATAGCTCGTTCAATAAGCCGTTTATTGAACTCTAGGTCTAGTTTGAGCTGTTTGCTCTCTATGCTTCCAAGTATCTCTTTTGCCTCTTCTAAGTCATATCGTTGACGAGAGAAGAATCCAAAGTTTACCATTTCGTTTAAGGTATGGTTTTGGTTACTCACAACAACAAAACGAAATATTCCAGAAGGTACTTGACGGTTAGAAAAACGAATAATGGTTAAGTCGTCATGGTCATAAGACTCTTTTATAATAAGACTTTCATTTTTCCCAGTTTTTAGGTAACCTGCATTTCCCCAGTAGTCTACAACAGAGTAGTCATCGTAAATAGTGGTTTCCACCTCCCAAATGCCATGTTCTGCCGAAGCAGGGTTTGAAGGGTAGACATAGCCATACCAGACACCTTTTAGTTTGTTAAAGAGCTTTTGGTTTGTTGGAAAAACTTGATTGGAAAATTTGTTTAGATTGTTTAGAGAGGTAGACTCTTTTAAACAATTTTCTTTGTGCTTTTTTATAAAGTTGTCTAACTCTCCTTTTTCCTGAAAAGTTTTCTCAAATATTCCTTTTGGAAGGAGTTCAGTCTCTTCGAGTTTTTTTAGAATTTTTTTTTGAAGCTCTTTTTGTCTCTCTTTCTCTTTTTGCTCTTCTTGGTACTCTTTAATGAGTAAATCAATCTTTTTGGTAGATGTTACTTCACTAGAAAAAACTTTTTGAGGAATATTAAAGTGTTTTTCTAAGCCTTCAATGTGTAAAGTAGCAATGTTTGTCTGTCCTTTTCGCATGTTACTTATCATGGTATTACTTCTAAAACCAAAAGCACGGGTCACATCTGTAGCAGTCATGTAGTGTTCTAGTAAATAGTTTAATTTTTCTTCTTTGGTCATAGTTAATCCCCTTTGACGATACTTATACTATTATATTGTGTTTATATTTAAAATAATTTAAAATTGTTACTTTAAAATATTTTACACTAACTTTACACTAACAGGTCATTAGCGTTTCACTAATATTTTATAATATTTTTAATTTAAAATGTTAATATAATAGAATAAAACTTTTAATGTTAAAAAGGATAAGTTATGAATCTAAACAGTTTTTACAAATACATTTTTGTATTTGTCATCTCGTTATTTGTTTTAACGGGTTGTGGGGGCAATGGCTCTAGTGGAGGAGACAGTAACGGTACTGCTCCAAGTGCAGAACAAAATGGTTCTGTAGATAACAATGGTTCTACACCTACAGCAGAAAACAACCTAACAAAAACTAAAGGCTATCTCATAGACTCACCACTCCAAGGTGTCACCTATCTCTGTGATGGCAATGAGGCATTGACCGATGCAAGTGGAATGTTTGAGTGTGCCAATCCTCCTGTTACTTTTAAAATTGGTAATTTAACACTTGGAACACTAACAGAGTTTACAGCAGATGGCAAAGTCTATCCACAAGACCTTTTGGGGTTGGCTCGAACCAATTTTACTGATAGTCGGTTAAAGTTGTTAGCACAACTGTTACAGTCACTTGATGATGATGATGGGGATATTGGTACTAAGATAACCATTACTGAAAGTGTGCGAAGTGGGATTACTACTACTCAAGATTTTAAAGATATGAGTCAAAGTGATGTTCAGTCGCTTTTAAGTGGGCTTGGTAAGAGTTTGGTTAAAGAGTGTGGGGCTTTGGAGCATTTGGGGGCTAATGTTACTTGTAATAGTGATGGAAGTTATTATGTTTATACTCCTCCTGTTAGTACGCCGACACCAACTCCTAATCCAACTTCCAAAATCAAACTCTTATCACCACAATCAAAAAGTACGGTTGAATACAATTATGTAACTTTAGAGGTAGATGGTGGTTCTAACCAAACTCAAACTAAAAGTACTAACAAATTTTCTAAAGTTAGTCGTATTTCCAATATCAAAGCAAAAGTTAATGGTGCTGAATACATCGGAGTAAAAAATGGTACTTCGTTTTTTATCTATAATGTACCTCTTAAAAAGGGAGAAAATAGTATTCAATTGATAGCTAATGGTGGTAGTGAAGAGCGTAATGTTACTATTAGTTCCGAAGGTAAAGGTTATGCTCCTATTGGCATAAATGTCGACAAACGAGAAGGCTTTGAAAAGCTTGATACAACTCTTACCATTCAGACAAAACTGAGTGTAAGTAAATATTTGTTGGACAAAGACAATGATGGTGTTATAGATGAGGATAAAACCAATAACTCATTTACTCTAAAGTACACCAAAGAGGGAAGATACTTTCCAACTGCAACTGTAAAAACTTCTGATGGTATTTGGTATAGTACACAGCAGAATGTTTCGCTTGATGTTAAGGCAAAGCCGACAGAAGTTAAAATTGATGGTATTAGTGAACAAATTAAAGATTTAGAGAGATTTGGTGGTTATATTTGGGCATTGTCTAATAGCAATATTTATAAGATTGATGAAAATAATGAATCAAAGATTACAACTATAAATCTATCAGGAGTTAGTAGTCCACAAGGTTTTTGTTATGATGATGAGTTAAATCTTTACATTGTAGATAGTGGTAACAATAGAGTAGTGAAGCTACTTGCAAGTTCAAACTATCAACCTGATACCTATATTTCACAAGATGGTTCATTTGGTACACAAGGTAGTGGTAAAGGTGAGTTTGAAAATCCTGTTGATTGCATGGTTACTTCATCTATAGGAAAAATATTTATTGTAGATAGTGGTAACAATAGAGTTGAAATTTTTAATAAAGCAGGTATTTATACTGGAGAATTTAATGGAAATTTAAACAATCCACAAGGAATTTTAGCTTCTGCCCAAATACCAATTGTTGTAGATAGTGGAAATAATTTAATCAAGAAGTTTAGTAGTGATGGGAAAAGAGAGTTTTCTATATCAGCAGTTGGATTATTAAATAATCCAATAAAGATTACAAGTGCACCTAATGGATATTTAATATCTGATAGTGCAAATAATAGACTAGTATTATTAGATAGAAATCTGAAAAAAATGTTACAAGAGTTAAAATTACAAGGTTCTCCTCAAGTTTCTATCTTTTTAACAAGTGCTAAAGATAAATTTTTTGTATCTTATCAAAACAATCAAGAGTTAAATAAAATCTCAACAGATTCTGATGTTAAAACAGAAACACCTGAAAAAATAGTTGAAAATTTTGTAAATGCATTATTGTCTAAAGATAAAAACAAAATGTATAAGTATGTAAAAAATAAAAATATTGTTGATGATATATATAAAGATATAGATATATGGGTAAAGTTTTTCAATGATAATAGTATAAAGCAATATCATACTTATTCAAAAGATAGTTTGTTATCGGGTGTTGAGATATTATTTAATAATACAAATAATAGATT
>JALVEV010000309.1 GCA_027030605.1 Campylobacteraceae bacterium
GTGAAATCCTGACATTAACGGACATTTTATGAAATTTTGTCCTGTTTAAAAAATTTGAGATGTCTTTATTATTATCTATGCAAAAAAATTATTGCGTTGATATTGAGATTATTCGTAATACTCGAAATGGTGTAGATTGAAATTTGTATAATATATAGGTTTTTAGAGTTTATAAATTTTGGAAGATTTAATTACGATTGTATATAAAGGGGGCTTAAAAGCAAGTATTAAAACTTACCTTGCTCCATTTCGCCTGTGTAGCTTATGATTCCTCGGCTGAAGTTTCCTACATGTTTGAAGCCTTGTTGTTTAAGGATTTGTTGTACTTGGAAGCTTCGGCTGCCTGTGTGGCAGTAGATTATTAGATTTTCATCTTTTCTATGTTGGATTTTGTTTACCCAATCGTAGAATTGTGAAGTTGGTAGCAGTTCGTCTGTGCCAACTATGTGTGCCATTTCATACTCCATTGGCTCACGAACATCTATTAGGCTAAATTTTACCATTCCTAAATCTCTAGCCTCTAGTAAAGCTTCGATTTCATCGCTATCTAGTTGCTCTTTATGTACTAAAATCTCTGCCTCTTCTTGGCTTAAACCTCTTGAGTGTGTATGTGCTACTTCCTCTGCACTATTCTCTTTAGCTTTTGCCTCTGCATACTCTGGTGTACAGAATATTCCACAGTGGCAAAGACCATCTTCTGGTATCTCTTTTTCTAATGCAGGCTTACAAGGACAGATTCTGTTATTTGCCTCTTTTCTCTCTTGCTCTGTCTCTCCCTGAACAATAAAGCATGGGCAGTAACGCTTACCGTACATTAAACGGTTTCTAGCAAGTCCCATTGCTACACCTTCGTTTACTTCATCGTCTGGGTTTTGAACAAATCCAAATTGATTATTTACTTTTTCTACAAATTTCCAAGTCTTTTCTAATTCGGCTTGAAATTCATCTGAGTTTATATCTATAGTTTTTGACATATATTATCCTATATTTGTAATTTTTTGGTGGAATAATATCTTATTTTAATTAAATAACAATGATTTTAATCAAAAAATAGATAAAAGTCAAGAAATAAATTTACCTTTAGCAGTTTTCCCCGTATAATCTAATATTCCCAACTCTAAATTAGCAACTTTCATTCCATATTTTTCTAGTATTTCTTGTACTTGATAACTGCGATTTCCGCTACGACAGTAGAGAATTATATTTTCTTTTTTTCTCTTTAGTAAATCGTGTATCCAGTTATTAAATGTCGAAGTAGGTAGAAGCTCGTCTGTTTTTACAATATGTTGCATTTCGTATTCAAAAGGTTCTCTTACATCTATTAATGTAAAATCTATCTCTTTGTTCTCTCTTGCTTTGAGCAACTTTTGTAACTCTTTATTGCTTAGTTGCTCTTTCTTGACCAAATTATGCATTTAGTGGTACCTTAGATAAGTTTAAATTATTTATTAACTTTATTTTATCGTATTTTACTTTATATCTTTTAATGTTTTTACGAACTTT
>JALVEV010000310.1 GCA_027030605.1 Campylobacteraceae bacterium
TTATGTCTTTTGGTTCAGCTAAACGTTACGACACCTCTAAAATAGAGGTATCTTCTATTTGGAAAAGTCATGGTGATGCATTGGGTAGAAAAATAAGAAATGAGTTAAAAAAAGCAAAGTTCGATAGAAACTTTACTGTTGTCTTCTCTCCAGAAGAGGACAAATGTAAGGAAAAAGGCTCTTGTGTGGCAGTTACAGGAGCAACTGGATTAACTGTCTGTTCAGAGGCTATTAAAAAAATATTAAGTTAATACAGTAAATACTATTTATAAGTATTAAAACTTATTCTTTGACCTCTAAGGACTTTTACTCTTAAACTTCTCTCTAAACTTGCTAAGTGAGCCATGGCTTGTCTATGTCCTGCTTTAGCAGCTAATTTAAACCAATATCGTGCAAGTTGAGGTTGCCTCTTTACACCTCTACCTTGTGCAAAACTAAGACCCATATAGAATTTTGCTTCCGTATGATTGTTTCTTGCTGCTTTATGGAACCACTTAAATGCTTCTCTTTCACTTCTTCTTACACCATCACCTCTTGCATACATAAGCCCTAAATCAAACTGTGCACGTACATTTCCTTGTACTGCTGCTCTTTGTGCATAAACAAATTTTTGTGAAACTTGTTGCTGAACTCTTGGAGTGTCTATTATTATGTTATTAAATGGATTTGCTGATAAGTTGATAGTTGTAATAAGTGCTAGTAGTAAAATAACTCTTTTCATTTCTTGTTCCTTAATATTATATTAAATATATTATATAATATAAATTGTTATTTTTAACTTAAGTAAATTAAATTTTAATAAAAAAAAATATTAATTATTTTTTTTAATATTAAGAGAGAAAGGAATATATGACTATAATATTAAAAAAGGAGTTACTCTATGAAAGAAAATTTATTTGAAATGGGTGCAAATTTTTCAGATGATTGGTCATCAGACAATAGAGATAAAAATATAAAGAAACCAACTATTGAGCTAAAAACCCCTCAAAAACATCAACTCTACTTTAGTAAAGAGAAACGTCGAGGGAAAGTAGTAACTATTGTACAACCTTTTTATATGGAGACAAATGAGTTAAAAGGAGTGCTTAAAACATTAAAGAGAAAGTTAGGAACAGGTGGAACTGTAAAAGATAATAGCTTGGAGTTTCAAGGGGAAGTTACAGAAAATTTAAAAGTCCAACTTCAAAAGTTGGACTTTGGGTTGAAGTAAGCTTAAACGTCTGTACTTCCACAGTGACCACATTTTTTAGCAGCAATTGGAATCTCCATTGCACACTTATTACAAGTTTTAGTTGTAGGTGCAGGTTCCTCTTCTGGAGTTTTTAATTTGTTATACCCTTTAATAAACATAAATACAACAAAACCTAAAATGACAAAAGAGATAACATCATTTAAAAAAAGACCATACTTAATAGCAGGAGCTCCTGCTTTATCAAGTGCTGCTAACGAAGCATACTCTTTACCATCAAGAGCAAAGTAGAGTTGAGAAAAATCTACATTTCCCATTAGTTTACCAACTGGTGGCATAATTACATTATTTACCATCGACTTAATCACTGTTGCAAAGGCTCCACCAAAGATGAAACCTACTGCCATATCAACCATATTTCCTTGAATCAGAAACTTTTTAAATTCACTAAACATTCTTATCCTTTTAAATTATAATGAAGAAGAATTATAGCAAAAAAAAATAAAAAAAAATATATTTCAACTATAAGTTTCAACATGTTTCTTTTGAGTAAAATAGACATTATTTGAATTTAATATCAAACCTTTATTATTTAAAGTAGAAGAGACTAAGTCCTTTTGAAAAGTAGACATCTCCTCATGAGCATAAAACTCCTCTAATGGCATCCAAAAAGCTTTCTCTATCTCATGAGTATCAATAATATTTATTTCTCTACTCAATGGCTCTAGTTGAAAAACTATATACATATTTGATTTATTAAATCTATATGGATGAGAGTTTAAAACTGAAACCATTTTAATAAGTTTAGCTTTAATACCTGTCTCTTCCCACACTTCTCGAATAATACCCTCTTCTAGACTTTGAGCTTCCTCTAGCATTCCTCCTGGAATCTTGTAGATAGAGTGAGAGCTATGAATTCTATCACGTACTAAAAGAATCTCATTATTGTTATTAATAACTACTGCACCCACACCAACGGTATGTGTTGGTGCTACAGGAATATAAGCTTCCTCTTCTACTCTAAAAGTCAGTGTTGTTCGTTTTGATTCACAGTTATGAAACTCAAAACCTAAAGAGAGAGCAATAGAGAGATGTTCATGTTGAGAGGTAGTTAAATCTAACCATAACAGAGAGACATTATCTTTTTTAGCTTGTCGAAGTAAGTTTTGAAGAGAAATTTTAAAATCAGATACAGAAGTAGTAGCTATACTCTCTGTATCTATGATTAGACCATTATATAGGTCTTTTTTTACACTTAACATCTTCTTAGAACTTATTAAGCATTATCAATAGCCCTACTACCCATAAAACAAGTGGACTAAGTAGTATAAAGACTAATTTAATATTTTTCTTACTCTTAGCTGCTAGAAGTGTTAAGATAAACAATCCAATTACCGATGGAACAACCCAGTTAGGTAATGGCATTGGCGCTCCTGCTGCATATGAATGAAGACCTGAAAGATAATAGTTAACCCCAAAGTAGGTCATAATGACTGTTGAGTAGCCCCAAAGTGAAGCTACGTTAAAAGCAAATGGGTTGTTGAACTTTGGAATAAATCGCAAGTGAAGAATAGTAGCATAAACCAAAATGGTTACAGCTGCCCATGTCTCTTTAGAGTCCCAACCCCAGTAACGACCCCAAGACTCATTTGCCCAAACTCCACCAAGGAAGTTTCCAACAGTTAAAAGAAAAAGTCCTACAATTAGACTCATCTCTGCAATGTTAGTTAACTCTTTTACTGCACGGTCAATATTCTCGTTGTCACCACGTTTCATAATAAAGAGTATCAATACCAAAAGAGATAACATTGAACCAAGACCTAAAAACCCATCACCAGAGATAATTGTTGCCACATGAACCATTAACCAGTAAGACTTAAGCACAGGAACCAAGTTAGTAATCTCTGGGTTAATAAAGTTCATATGAGCTACACCCATAGTAATACCTGCAAGAAGCCCAGTTGCTCCTAAAGTAAATGGCGATTTTCTAGCAAAAATAAGTCCTGCAAACATGGTAGCAGCAGCAATAAAAACAATGGATTCATAAGCATTTGACCAAGGGGCATGTCCTCCAATATACCAACGCATTGCCATACTTCCAACATGAACTATAAATCCTATAATGAGCAGAACCCATGCTATATTATTGATATATTTAAGTGAACGATTTGGTTTAACAATATTGATAAAAGATGCAAAAAGTAAAATAAGCCCAACTAAAATATAGAGAGGAACCAATTTTGACAGTAACCCTAATTTATTATACTCTATCTCAACATCAACAACTTTTGGGTCAGGAAGTACCTCTGAACCAAACTTCTTTTGGTACATATTAATAAGATTAATTGCTTTATCAAACTTCTCTGTATCTCCATTTTGTTGAAGAGTAGATGCACCTTGGAAAAGGTAAACTGTCATCATTCGTACCATCTCTGAAATCTCTTTTGGAAACTTAGCAATGGCATCTTGAGGGTTCATCCATTTGTTGGTTTCATCATGAGGTTTTGGATAGATTTGGAGTAATGCTCCTGTATAAATCATGTAAGCAACATTCAGACGTTCATCAACTTTAACCAACTCTTTGTCATAAAGATTCTTTTCTAAAGGCTTTTTACGAATAGACTCATTAATCTGTTTCTGAAGTTTATACTCTCCCTCTTTAGTGAAGAAAGCAATAAATGGAGCATACTTTTCACCCTCTTTAAGCCCCAACTCTTTGGCAATACGTGTATGGTCAACTTTAATCATTGGAAGATATTGGTACTGTTTAGGCTCAACTGTCATTCCAAGTAGCATAGCGGTTGGTTCAACTCCATAAATAGTACTCTTCCCTGCTAACTTAGCAATGACTTCATGAGCTAATGTATCAATAGGTTTCATCCGTCCACGATTATCTTGAAGAATAATATGACCAAACTTATCTACACTCTTTGCAGGATAAGCATTAATCATCTTTGTCATGTTTTCATCTAATGTTGGTAGAGATGAAGCTTGAAGTGGCGTAGTAGTACTTAAAGCAAACAGTGTCACTAAAATAGCTGTTGCTGTTTGAAGTTTTCTAGCCCCTTTAAGTAGTTTTTGGAAACGCCCTTTAGGGTCAAATAGGTTCCAAACCATTCCTAATGCAAGTAACAGATAGCCTAAATAAGTGAGTAATGTTCCTGGGTCATGATTAACAGAGAGTACTGTTCCTTTTTCATCTGGGTCATAAGAGGATTGGAAAAGTCGGTAGTTTCTATGGTCAAGAACATGGTTCATATAGATTTTATAAGGCATTGATTCTATTCCTTTCTCTTTGTCTGTCAACTCAACATCAGAGGAGTAAGAAGATGGACTCATAGAACCAGGGTAACGTTCAAGTTTAAAATCTATTAACTTCACAGAGAAAGGAAGAGGAATCTTCCGAACACCCAAATACATAGCGACATCTACTCCTCCAACATTGACTCGCTTAATTTCTGAAATATCTCCTGCATAAGCAAAGAGGTCGACCTTCTTTTTCTCTCCATTAACATCAACTACAAAAGTAGCAATTTCAGGTCTACCATTTTTAGTTTTATGGTCGGGACTAATAAACTTCATTACCGATTTCTCATGTAGTTGCTTAAGTACTACTGAGTTTCCATTGAACTGATAGAGTTTTTTAGATGTGAACTCATTAACCCCTTTAGGTAAAATTGCCTCTTCTCGTGTTAACATTGAGAGTGTTTTTAAATCAAAACTACTCTCTACTTCTAACTTATTGTCAACTTTAGTACGAATATTTAACATTGGTTTGATTGGATGCTCAATCTTATGGTTAAAACTTAACATAAAAGTTCCAGCATCATAAACCTCACCCTCTTGTAGAAAAATTGGTTGACCTTTTCGACCTGAAGAGACCATCATCTCAAGTACTCGTTTACCATTTTTTTCATCGGTAACTAGACTCTGTCTTGCTGCAGGTAGATATCCTACTAGCTCAATCTTTATACTCTTTCCATTAAGATTAAAATTTTTAGATAAACTGTTCTTTGTCATTGAAGAGAAAAATATTTTTTGCTCAAAGTTCTCACTATCATTTCCATCTTCAACATGAATACGCAAAACCTTCTCAGCAGAAGTAATACTGTTAGCAATATGTCCTTCACGAATATGCATTATTCCCTCATAACCTACATAACGTGTAATAGCTGCACCAATGGCTATGACTAAAAATGCCATGTGAAAAATAAAAACAGATGGTTTAGTTTTGTAACTCTTATACTTAAACATATTATAAACTAATAGAATTATAAAGTAGAGAAGAAATAGTTCAAACCATCGTGAATTATAGACCAATGCTCTAGCAGTCTGCGTACCATAATCATTCTCTATAAAGGTAGCACCACCAATAATAGCACCAAACAAAAAAAGCACCAAGACGGCTGCTTTCATTGAAAAAATCTTTTTTAACATATATTATCCTGTCTTTTTAGCGTTGATTGTAACAAAAGTTTATTAACAGAACATTAATTAATTTTTTTTAGTTAAAAAAACACCTGATTCAATATGATGAGTATGAGGGAACTGGTCAAAAATAGCACTCTGAGCTATATTGTGAGTTTTTGTTAACTCCCCTAAATCACGTGCTAAAGTCTCTGGATTACACGAGATGTATATGATGTTTTCTATATTTGAAATTAGCAGAATAGTATCGCCATCTAACCCTGCTCTTGGAGGGTCAACTAATACCGTTGAGAAGTCATAAGCATCTAAATCTACCTCTTTAAGGCGTGTAAACTCTCTCTCTTTATTTAACGCTTGTGTCATCTCCTCAGAAGCCAAACGGATAAACTCTATATTTGTAATACTATTGAGTTCACAATTCTCTTTCGCAGCATAGATAGAGCGTTTTGAAATCTCTGTGGCTAAAACTTTAGTAAAATATTTAGAGAGAGGAATCGTAAAATTCCCTAGCCCACAATAGCTCTCTAAAAAATCTCCACCCTGCACTTTTCTTGCCTGTTTAATTGCCCACTCAATCATCTGAACATTTACAGCAGGGTTGGGTTGAGTAAAACCACTCTCATAGTGTCTATAGAGATACTCTTGCCCATCTATATAGAGTTTTTCTGTCACAAATTCATCTGACAAAATCACCTTCTGTTTACGACTTCGACCCATAATCTTTGCAGGTAAAAGTCTTTCAAGCTCTCTAGCCTCTACTTCCCAATCAGCATCTAATTTTC
>JALVEV010000311.1 GCA_027030605.1 Campylobacteraceae bacterium
ATGTTTGAGATGTTGGGTAACTTCTCTTTTGGAGACTACTTTAAAGAGGAGGTTATGGCTTATGCTTGGGAGTTTGTCACTTCAGAAAAGTATCTAAACCTTCCTATTGATAGATTATGGGTTACAGTTCATGAAGATGATGATGAGGCGTATGAGCTTTGGCAAAAGCATATCTCAAAAGACAGAATCATGAGATTTGATGACAAAGAGAACTTCTGGGCTATGGGTGAGACTGGTGCTTGTGGACCATGTTCAGAGATTTTTTATGACCAAGGGGCTGAACACTTTAACGGTGAAGAGGACTACATGGGTGGAGATGGTGACCGTTTCTTAGAGATTTGGAACTTAGTCTTTATGCAGTATGAGCGTTCAGAAGATGGAACACTTACACCTCTTCCAAAACCAAGTATCGACACTGGTATGGGGTTTGAGCGTGTTATGGCTATTAAAGAGGGAGTATTAAATAACTACCACTCTAGCCTATTTATGCCATATATTGACAAACTTGGAGAGATGGTAGGTCAAAAATATGACTACAATGCACCAAACTCTGCAAGTTACCGTGTTATTGCCGACCATCTACGTTCTGTCTCATTTCTTCTTGCACAGGGAGTTAACTTTGACAAAGAGGGGCGTGGATATGTTCTAAGACGTATTATGCGTCGTGCTATTCGTCACGGTTACCTACTTGGGCTTAGAGAGCCATTTATGTATAAACTTGTTGATACCCTTGTTGAAGTTATGGGGAAAGAGTATGACTATCTTCCTGAACGTGCTGAGAGCATTAAAGCCTCTATGAAGCTTGAAGAGGAGCGTTTCTTTAAGACTATTGAAGATGGAATTAAACTCTTTAACCAAGAGCTAGAACGTACAACAGAAACCTTTAATGGTGAAGTTGCTTTTAAACTCTACGATACCTATGGTTTCCCACTTGATTTAACCCAAGATATGTTAAGAGAGAAAGGAATAGAGCTTGACCTAGATGGTTTTAATGCCAAGATGGAAGAGCAAAAGGCAAAAAGTAAAGCAAACTGGAAAGGAACAGGTGAAGCAGCAGCGACAGGTGACTTCAAAGAGATTAAAGAGCATTTTGGTATTAATGAGTTTGTAGGTTATGAGACAACCCAAAGTCAAGCAACTGTTCTAGCTCTACTTGATGAGAACTTTAAACGTGTAGATGAGATAGATGGAAAGGGTTGGGTCTTTTTAAGTGCTACTCCATTTTACGCAGAATCAGGTGGACAAGTGGGTGACACAGGGGTACTTGACTTTAACGATGAGCGACCAACAGTAAAAGTAGTTGATACCAAAAAGTTCCTAGATATGAACCTAAGTTTAGTAGAGGGAAACATAAAGGTCTGCGACCAAGTAGAAGCAATCGTTCACAACACAAGAACGGAGATAGAGCGTCACCACTCAGCAACCCACCTACTCCAAGCAGGACTAAGAGCCATCTTAGGTGACCACATCGCCCAAGCAGGTTCACTCAACGATGACAAACGTCTACGTTTTGACTTCTCTCACCCACAAGCTGTTACAGATGAAGAGTTACAACAAGTAGAAGCATGGGTTAACGATAAAATCTCTCGTGCCATTCCAAGAGAGACCAAAATTATGTCTGTTGATGAAGCAAAAAAAGCAGGTGCTATGGCTCTCTTTGGTGAAAAGTATGGTGATGAAGTTCGTGTTGTTAGCTTTGGAGATGTTTCAATTGAGCTTTGTGGTGGAACACATGTTAAAAACACTTCTGAGATTGGTCTTTTTATGATTACCAAAGAGTCAGGAGTAAGTGCAGGAGTGAGAAGGGTTGAAGCAGTATGTAGCAAATCAGCTCTTGCAGAGGTAAATGCCCTAAGAGAGACTCTAAATGAGCTAAAATCTGAACTTAAAAACCCAAACCCTATAGCAGGAGTAAACAGACTAAAAGATGAGATAAAAACTCTAAAGTCTGAGCTTAAAACTGCACTTAATTCAACTAAAAAAGAGTTAACAGCAACCCAGATAAATGGTGTTAATGTCATAGTTGATGTTGTAGAGGTAGGAGACATAAAAGAGCTAATAGATGAAGCCAAAAACAAGTACCCTAACCTAGCTATTATGCTTTTCCAAAAAAAGGGCGACAAGGTAGTCTTAGCTTGTGGCTCAAAAGAGACAAACATAAAAGCTGGTAGTTGGATTAAAGAGATAGCTCCTATCTTAGGTGGTGGAGGTGGAGGTCGCCCAGACTTCGCCCAAGCAGGTGGAAAAGATGCTTCTAAGATTGGGGAGGCGAAAGAGAAGGCGTTGACTTATTTGACTGAAAATTTATAATTTTTGTAGGGTGTTTTCCCCTGAAAACACCGTCAAATAAAAAAACAATATTTCAAATATTTCAAATATTACAAACACGGTGTTTTCAGGGGAAAACACCCTACAGGAGATTCATGCTACACCTAGCCTCAAACTCAAAAAGTAGAGCTTTACTACTAAAAAAGTTCAATATACCATTCAAACAACAAGCCCCCCACTACGATGAAGAGCAGATTGAAACTAAAAATGCAAAAGATTTTGCCTACATAGCTTCAAAAGGAAAACTTGAATCTGCCATTAAAGAGTTTGGGTTAGAGACTCCCCTACTCACAGCAGACTCAGTTGTTTTATCGGCAAATGGTGAACTGTTACGTAAACCCAAAAATGTAAATGATGCTAAACGAATTTTAGAGCTACAGAGTGGCTCTAGCATGGCGATAATCTCTGCTATGCATTACAAAACTAAAAACTTTTATCTTAGCGATGTTTCAGCTACCTACTACAACTTTTCTAAATTTGATTCAGATGATTTAGAAGAGTATCTGCAAAGTAACCTTTGGGAGGGAAAAGCAGGTGGGTGTATGGTTGAGGGGTTTTGTAAAAAATATATTAAATCAGTTCAGGGGAATGAGTCTACGGCGATGGGGTTAAATGTAGAACGACTTTTGCGGTGGATTTCGCTATAATTCGCTAAAAAATTTAAATAGGTTTCAATGACCCATATAGAACTCATAGAATTTATCTACGCCCATCGTGAGGTGTTGGATGATATTTATAAAAACAGACAAACTACCGTCAGTAAAGCCCTTGAAGAGTCTCGACTTGTTGTGCGTATGGGCAAGAGCATAGAGCTTAGTGAGAGCTACCGAAACTTTGTAGATATTACACTCAACCGTATTGAGTACAGTGTCACTTTTAGCACCTATCAAGCAGAGTTAAAAGAGCTACTCATTCAGAAATCTCGCTACCTTAGAGAGAAAAAAGAGCATTACTTAACAGAGATTTTATCTCTCTTGAAAACCATCTTTATGAAGCTTCATAAACGTGACCAAGAGATTCGTATGCTTCTTATAAAGATAGAGAATGAGACCTCTTTAGACCTTGATTTGCTCATTGAAAAAGCGATGGATATTTTAGAGAAAATCAAAGAGATAAACCACGCTAACAATCAAGTTCAAGAGGTTTTCAACAATGAGCTTTATGACCTGCACCCAAAGATTAAAAGTGTTATAGATGATGTCTCATCAAATATGTTGACCTTTATTGAAAATATCTCAACAAATTTGGAGAACCTTGAGTACTTTATTGCACGAACAAAAAGATTGCGTCTACAAAACAAAAAACTTCATCAACTTGCAACGGCTATCTTAGAGGAGCGAGACCAAGAGTTAGAAGAACTTTTGACCCTTAATCCAAAAGAGCATTATCTAACCTTTCACAGAAGTCAAAAAAACAGC
>JALVEV010000312.1 GCA_027030605.1 Campylobacteraceae bacterium
CTAAAGTTAATGATATTTATAGTGAAGATAAGACTCCTAAAGGTACTTTTTTAGACTTTATAGAGAAACAACACAGCAACAGAGCTATAAGTAGTTTTTACAAAGCTATCTACTTTGCAATACCACTAAGTAGGTCACTTAGAGAGTCTGTTTCAATTTTGGGGGTTAGTCATCTTATAGCTTTAAGTGGGTTTCACCTCTCTATTTTATCTACTCTACTCTTTTTTTTAATACGTCTAGGTTATAGACCTCTACAGCAGAGGTTTTTCCCCTATAGGTTTGACCTTTATGATATTGGGTTTATAGTGCTTCTTATTTTAGGTGTTTATGTGTGGTTTGTTGGCTCTCCTGCCTCTTTGCTTCGCTCCTATGTAATGTTGGTTGCAGGGTGGATACTTTTGGTTTTAGGTATGGAGTTGGTATCGTTTTCATTTTTGGCTACAGTTGTTTTGGTTTTATTGGTTATCTTTCCTAAACTTCTGCTCTCTTTGGCTTTTTGGTTCTCCATAGCAGGGGTATTTTATATCTTTTTGCTGTTACATTACTTCTCACACATTAACAAGTACCTGATAACACTACTTATTAGTTTTGGGCTTTTTGTTTTAATGTTACCCATAGTTCACGCCTTTTTCCCCATAACTTGCTCTTTGCAACTCTATTCACCTCTACTATCTTTAATTTTTACTCTCTTTTATCCTATAAGTATATTTTTTCATCTATTGGGAGTTGGAGGCATTTTTGATAGCTATCTTCAAGAGCTATTTAGCCTACCTTCTCATACCATCGCCCTTAAATTAGACAAGAGCTATCTTTTTGGCTACTTAACTCTATCTTTTTTAGCTATCTACTCACGATGGTTTTTCTATCTCCTCTCTTTTATTGCTCTACTATTTGCTCTTTGGTTGTTTATTTTGGTATTATAAGTTTATGAATAATCTTGAAAAATTTAAAGACATACCCTTAACCTATAGTTTAATGGCTGTGAGCATTTTGCTCTTTTTAATCTCTACCATAAGTGATGATGTTGCTGAGACAATTTTTGTAGCAGGTGCACTGCATGGGTACTCTGTGGTAGTAAAAGGTGAAATCTATAGACTATTTAGTTCTACCTTTCTTCACTCTGGAGGAATGCATATTGTTATGAATATGCTCTCTCTATATATTGTTGGGAAGATGGTTGAAAAATTATTTTCTAAGGTTGCCTATTTAAGTATCTATTTTATATCGGCATTTTTTGGTGCATTTACCTCTATTTTTATGCATTTAGATAGTGTTGCTGTTGGAGCAAGTGGAGCAATTTTTGGACTTTTTGGAGCTTTGGCAGGGTTTGTGTTTGTTCACAAAGATAGACTAGGAGAACAATTTAAAGCTTTTATGAAAGATTTTGGAATGATTTTGGTTGTTAACTTAGTGATAGGTTTTGTTGTTCCAAGTATTGATGTCTCAGCACATGTTGGTGGATTGGTAGCTGGTTTGGTAGGGGGATTTATGATTGCAAAAAACCCTAAATTTATTTGGGCATATGTAGCTGTTTCTCTACTCTTATTAATAGGTATGTATAACTATTTAGAAATTATTTACGAGAGTTATATGTTGTTTTAATTAAAGATATAGATTGAAGAAAAAGTTACCACCAATAGGTGGTAAAAGAGGTCTTTAGTGACCAGCTTGTTGTCTTGTTAATCCTTCACATGGTACTGTTTCGGCAACTGGTAGGCTTGGGTCATCTGGGCAGATTTCTGCTACATCAACACAATCTGGACATTTTGGAATGTTTGGTTTATAACAACCTGTATGTTTTGGTTGTGGTTTCTGTACTACTACAGGCTCTTCAAATTTAGTCTGAACTTGAACAGGTAAAATATCTCCTCCTGCAAAGACAGCAGTTCCTGCAATTATTAAACTTAAAAGTACTTTCATCTCTATTCATCCTTTATAATTATTGTATAAGTACTTTATCATTTTTTCACTTAATTAATTTATTGTTATTTTTATTAGTTTTTTTTATTTATATTAAAATTAGAAAATTCTTAGTTATAATTGCAGCTAAAAAATATTAAGTAGAGGCGATGAATTATTGTAAAATATGTAGTAATTTGACCATTCAAATAGAAGATAGAAAACAATTATTAGATTATTATCGCTGTTCTTGTTGTGGGTTTATTTCATTGGATGATGCTTTAAGAGTAGATAAAACACGAGAAAAAAAACAGTACGACCAACATAACAATAGTTTAGAAAATGAGGGTTATGTTCAGATGTTTGAGGAGTTTATTAACCTCTCTATTGCTCCCTATTTAGAAAACATTCAAACAGCTTTAGATTTTGGCTCTGGTCCTACTCCTGTCTTTGCTGAGCTTTTAAAACGTAGAGGGTTAGAGGTTGATATTTACGACCTATTTTATGCACCTCAAAAAGTCTATGAGACCAAAAGTTATGACCTAATCACCTCAACAGAGGTTTTTGAACATCTCTCTAAGCCACTTGAGGTTTTTGAGCTTTTGACAAAACATTTAAATCCTGATGGCTATATTGCACTAATGACAAAGTTTCCACCCAAAGAGGATGATGCCTTTTTAAATTGGTGGTATAGAAGAGACCCAACGCATATTAGTTTCTTTACCCCTAAAAGTTTTGAGATAATGGCTGAAAAGGTAGGTCTAAAACTGCTCAAAACAATTAACTCTAATATCACTGTGTTTCAAAAATGTTAGAGATAGACAAACAGGTAGAAAATATCAACTTAGAGGACATATGAAACACATTTTACATCCCATTGTAGGAGAGACCAAATATGGACGGCATGAACACAATGTTCTCTTTCACCAGAGGTTTAATTGTCATCGGCTACTATTACATGCAAATAAAATTAAATTTGTACATCCTATTAGTAAAGAAATTTTAGAAATAGATGCTAAAATAGATGAGATATTTCAAAGAATCTATAAAGTTTTTTTGAAAAATAGTAAGAAATTGTATTGAAGGAAATAGAATGAAAAAAGGGATACCAATTTTGCTTATAGCTATGATAGTTTTTGTAGGATGTGGAGGTAAGAAAAAACCTCTGCCAGAAGATTCTAATATAACAGAGCAAAATAGCTCAATAATAACAGTTATAGAAGAAGAGGATGATATTTTTAATTGGCAACAAAATGATGAGATTTTTCAAGAGGGGATAGCCTCTAAAATAGTTGTAGTCAAATCAAAACGTGTTGCTGTTTTGTTTGATGAAGATGGAAATATGTTGAGTCGGCATAGAATCTCATTAGGAGAACACCCTGTTGGACCAAAACGGGAGGAGGGTGATAAAAAGACACCTGAAGGGGTTTATCATATTGTTGATATTCGTCGTGACCCTAAGTACTACAAAGAGATTCTCATCTCTTACCCCAATAGAGAAGATATAGAGGCTTCACGGGCATTGGGTGTAAAACCTGGTGGAGGGATTACTTTTCATGCACAAGTACCTTGGAATTGGGATGGGCATGGAGATGACTATACACTTTCACATGATTGGACTATTGGCTGTATGGCAATGACCAATAAGGGTATGGACAACGTTTGGGATAGTGTCAACAAAGATACTATTGTAGAGATAAGAGAATAATAAATTAAATTTAATGGAGCCAAAAAGCTCCAAATTTCCAACTTCTCACCTAAAAATTCTTAAATTTCCTTATTTTTCTCAAAAATTCATTTGAAATTCATTAACAAACTACAATTTTTACTTAAAAATTGTTAAATTATAAGAAAATTAACTTATTTAATTAAAAAGTAGACTCTGATATACTCCCCTTGAAAAAAATCAAAAAAAGGAAAAACCCATGAAAAAAGATAGACATTTTGTTGTTGGTGATGTTCACGGTGAGTATGATATGCTCTTGGAATTAGTAGAGAGGCTACCTAAAAATGCAAAATTAATTTTTGTGGGTGACCTTGTAGATAGGGGTAGAAAAAGTCGTGAGGTAGTAGCATTTGTAAGAGAGAATGCCTTTGCTGTGGTTCGTGGGAATCATGAAGGGTATATGGTAGAGCATGGAAAGCAGTTTTTAGAGTCTCTTGAAAGATATGAAGAGCCAAATCTAAATAATATGTGGATGTATGTAGGTGGTGTACCAATGTTGCAATCTTATGGTCTACTACAACGTATTAAAGATGAACCCTATGTAGTTCTAAAAAATTCTGACAATATTGAAACACTAAAGAGAGATTTAGCATGGATTGAGTCTCTACCTATCTATCTGGAGTTAGGGGAGTTTGAGGGGTATGAACTACCTGTAGTGGTGAGTCATGGAAGTATTGGTAGCTTTTGGCACTTAAGAGATAGCCGACCTGACCATTTAGAGTTTTATGCGATGAGCAATCGAAATAGACCATCTGTTGATGCACCTATTTTTAATATCTATGGGCACGTAAATGTTGACTCTGTTGTCATTGGACACAACTTTGCCTCAATAGATACAGGTTGTGGAAAGAGTCATGGGGCAAAGTTAAGTGCATTTTGTATTGAGACAAAGGAGGTGATTGAGGTCTGTAAAGAGTTTGCGTAGGGTGCGATTGCTATCACACCAAAAAATCATTTCATCAAAAAAAGGAAAAAAATGATTACATTCAACTATCTACTAGAGCAGGTTCGTCTGCATAAAAAGAGCATTGCCACTGCTAATGTTTTAGCGATTTTAGTAACACTTTTTAGTGTTCCTATTCCTCTTTTTATTCCACATCTTGTTGATGAGGTTATCTTAGGTAAAGAGGGGAGTTTTATCTCAACTGTCAATCAGTTTATAGAGATTAGTAACCCAATTTACTACATTGTAATTGTCTTTATTTTAACAATTTTACTTCGTGGTATAAGAAGTTATATTGATGTTATTCGTAGAGTTATTGTAGAGGGTGTCATAGAAGATATTCGCCTAGAGATGCGAAAAAAGATACTCAATCATCTTAAAAAAGTCTCCATGTCGGAGTATGATGTTCTTGGCTCTGGAGCAGTCTCTTCTAAGATGACGACAGATATTGCCTCGGTTATTAAGTTTCTGTCTGGAAGTATTGGAACGATTGCCGTTCAGCTCTTTACGCTTATAGGTATCTCTATGGTGATGCTCTATCTAAATTGGAAATTAGCATTGATTATTTTGATTTTAAATCCTTTGGTGATTAAAGGGTTTATTAAGACGTTTAAAGAGGTCTCTAAGCAGTTAAAAGAGAGAAATAAAGCGATTAGTAAATTTACCAACTCCTTAACAGAGAGCTTAGAGCTGTTTAATCAGATTCGTGTGCAAAATCGTGAAGAACACTTTACCAATAAGGTAGACAAAGATGCAACAGATATACGAAATATGAGTTTTGAGTATCAAAAAGAGTCTGCAAAGAGTTTAAATTTTTCACGTCTACTATTTACTTATGCTAATGACTTATTTAAGATGTTGGCTCTCTATTTTGTCTTTATGGAAGAGATGAGTATAGGTGATATGTTAGCCATATTTATATATGCAAATATGACCTCAGCTCCTATCCATCTGATATTAAACTTTGTAAAAAACTATCATGATGCCAAAGAGGCAATGGAGAGACTCAACGACATCTTAAAGCTAAAAAAAGAGCAAAAGTTCAAAATGGAGATAGACCCATTTAAAGGTAAAGAGACAGCCTCTATAGAGCTTAAAAATATCTCTTTTGCCTATGATGAGAACAAGCAAATCTTTAAAGATTTTAGCCTCAAAATAGAAGCAGGAGAAAAAGTAGCCATTACAGGAGAGACAGGGAGTGGAAAGAGTACCCTTGCAAATATAATTATGGGGCTTTACCCTATTGATAAGGGAGAGATTTTATATAATGGAGTTGATATTAAAAAGATTGGATATGAGAAGGTACGAGAGAACATAGGTTTTGTACTTCAAGCTCCATTGATGTTTAACGCAACACTTCGCTATAACCTCTCTTTAGGAAAAGAGTATAGCGATGAGGAGATGTATAGAGTTTTAAAGATAGCTCAACTCTATGATTTTGTAGATGAGTTACCAAAAAAGTTAGATACCATAGTTGGTAAAAATGGAACAAAGCTCTCAGGTGGACAGCGACAAAGACTTTCGATTGCTAGGGTGTTGTTGGACAGACCAAAAGTTATTATCTTTGATGAGTCTACTTCATCATTAGATAATGAGACAGAAAACAGATTGTTAGAGGCACTTGATGATTATATTAAACACAAAACCATTATTACCATTGCCCATCGTCAAACTACCATAGATACGGCTGAGAGAGTGGTGAGATTGTGATTTTGTGATTTTAGATATTTAGGTATGCGAATATGG
>JALVEV010000313.1 GCA_027030605.1 Campylobacteraceae bacterium
GGTAACCCATATTTTACTACCGATACAGCAGGAACACTTAGAGCCTCTGAGATTGAGGCTGACTGCATTATAAAAGCTACAAAGGTAGATGGAGTTTATGACAAAGACCCACATAAGTTTGATGATGCAGTAAAATTGCCAACTCTAACTTATGATGAAGCGTTAGAGGATGATATTAGAGTTATGGACGATACCTCTATTGCGTTAGCAAAAGAGAATAACCTTCCAATTATTGTCTGTAACATGTTTGAAAAAGGAAATCTTTTAAAGATTGTTGAAGGTAACAGAGACCTCTGTTCTGTAGTAGAGTAGTTTAACTTAAAATTTAACCATAAGGATAAAAATGAAAATTGAAAAATTAACAGCATTGGCATTAGAAAAAGTAGATTTTGACAGATATTTATTGGCCGCAGCTGTAGGTAAAAGAGCATCGGCTATTGCAAATGGTGCTACTCCATTAGTAGATATGGATGCAAAAATTGATAAATTTACTGATATTGCACTAGTAGAGATTGCAAAAGGTAAAATTGTAGTTAGCAACGAAGGGTAACTTCTTGGAGGCTTTATTAAACAAAGCACGTCATATTAACACCATAGAAGAGGCCCAAAAGCTTCTTTTTCACTATCATCCTACACAATCACTCCTTTTCCATAAAGCATTGAGTTTAGCAAAAGAGGCTCATGCTCACCAAAAAAGAAAGAGTGGTGAACCCTATATTATTCATCCTATTCTTGTTGCTACCATTACAGCTTTAGTCTCTAATGATGAGGCTATGATAATTGCAGCACTACTGCATGATGTAGTGGAAGATACCGACTATGTGATAGAAGAGATAGAGGAGATATTTGGTGAAGATGTTGCTCATATGGTTGAGGGCTTAACTAAAATTGAAGATATTAGAGAAGAGGAGCTTATTCCCTCTACTTCAGATAAAAAGCTTATCTCTTCAGCATTGACCTTTCGGAAGATGTTAATTTCATCTATTAAAGATGTTCGAGTGCTAGTAGTAAAACTTTGTGATAGACTACACAATATGATTACACTAGATGCTCTACCTAAAGAGAAGCAACAGCGTATTGCAGAAGAGACAATGGTAGTTTACGCTCCTATTGCTCATAGACTTGGTATCTCACAGTTAAAGAACCGTCTTGAAGATTTAAGTTTTTACTATATTTACCCTGAAGCCTATAAAAAGATTAAAGATTATCTTGATAGTAACTCTCAAAACTTGCAACTTAAACTCAATATTTTTGTAAGCAACATTAAAAAACTAATGAAAGAGAATGGTTTTGAAGAGGATGAGTTTGAAGTTTTTGGACGAGTAAAACACTACTACTCTATGTATCAGAAGATGCAACGTAAGGGGATTGGAATTGATGAAATTTTAGACCTAATTGCTATTAGAATTTTAGTTAAAAAAGATATAGATTGTTATAAAGTCTTAGGTGCATTGCATCTGAACTATAAACCTATTATTTCACGTTTTAAAGACTATATTACTTTACCAAAAGAGAATGGTTATGCAACTATTCATACGACACTTTTTAATGATGATGGTATTGTTGAAGCTCAAATTCGTACTTTTGAAATGCATAAAACAGCAGAGTATGGAATTGCAGCACATTGGCGATATAAAGATGGTAGAGAGAAGAAAAAGACTATTAATCTGGATTGGTTAGAGAGCCTTCAATATCAGAATGATTCAGTAGAGGAGTTTTACTCTTTAGCAAAGGGTGACCTATTTGTTGATGATATTGCTGTCTTTTCTCCTGATGGAGATACTTATACCTTGCCACGTAAATCAGTGGCTTTAGATTTTGCTTATGCTATTCATTCAGAAGTTGGTGATAAAGCTGTCTCTGCATTGGTTAACAAACGTAAAGTATCACTTTTAACAACATTGAAAAATGGGGATATTGTAAGAATTATTACTGATAAAGAGGCACATGTTCATTGTTCATGGTACGATACAGTAATGACCTCTAAGGCAAAAGAGGGAATACGAAGTGCTTGTAATGCAAAGATTAAAGAGTGTAATAGATTAGCATCAATTAATATTTTAACTGAGTTGGCTAACCATTGTAGTACAAAAATTTCATATAATGATATAGAACAGATGTTCCAAATATGTACTTTAAAAGAGAATGCCTATAAAATGACATCAAATAAAGAGATTTATAAAGAGGTTAGTAAAAAGTTCTTAGAGAGGTTTGGTTCTAATAATATCTCTTGTGTAAAACCTTATGAGACGATAAAAGAGCATTTTAGATTTATCTCTAATTTTGAGATAGAAAATGTAGAGTTTGACTACTGCTGTCATCCTAAAATGGGAGATGAGGTTGTAGCTTTTGTTGAAGAGGATAAAGTAGTGATTCATCATAAACTTTGTCAAGAGGCATATAAGTTGATGAATGCCAGAACTCCAATGGTCTTTGTTACTTGGGTCGATGAAAAAACAGCACGTTATCAGTTAATTATCTCTCTACAGAACCGTAAAGGTATTTTAGCAGAGTTATTGCACAAATTGGCAAAACTAGATTTAAATGTTGTGAGTATTGAGTTAGGAATAAAGAGTTCAGAGAGTGCAGAATTTTGTAAATTAGAGGTTGAAACTCAAGAGCAGAATGCTAAAAGATTAGAAGAGAAATTGAGTAAAAAATTTAAGCTTATTGAGATGATAAGTCTTAATGATGCCTATAGTAAAAAATAGAATAGAGGGGAAAAGATGTCAAATATAGAAATAGCATTAGAAGAGATTAGTCGAGGGACGGCTGAGATAATTGATATGGAACGTATTGAAAAGCTGGTAAGACGCTTTTATGAAACAGGAGAGACCTATACTGTAAAAGCAGGGTTTGACCCAACAGGTGCAGACCTTCATGTGGGTCATGCTGTTTTAATGCAGAAGTTAAAAGTGTTTCAAGAACATGGGGCAAGAGTTCAACTTTTAGTGGGGGATTTTACCGCAACCATTGGTGACCCAACAGGAAAATCTGAAACAAGAAAAGTGTTAGATAGAGAAACCATTTTAAAAAATGCACAGACCTACCAAGACCAAGCGTTTATTATTTTAGATAGAGAGAAGACCGACATTGTCTTTAACTCAACATGGCTAGATGCATTAGGTGCAGGAGGTATGGTAAGTCTAACAACTACTTATAATGTAGCTCGTATGTTAGAGCGTGATGACTTTGAAAAGCGTTATAAATCTGGGCAGAGTATCTCGATTTCAGAGTTTATCTACCCTCTGCTTCAAGGGTATGACTCTGTAGAGTTGAAATCAGATATTGAAGTTGGTGGAACTGACCAAAAATTTAACCTTTTGATGGGAAGACATCTACAACGCACCTACAGTGTTGGAAAAGAACAAGCTGTTCTTATGATGCCTATTTTAGAGGGACTTGATGGAGTTCAAAAGATGAGTAAATCTCTTAACAACTACATTGGTATTACCGAAGAGCCAAAAGAGATTTATGGTAAGGTCTTATCAATATCAGATGAGCTTATGTGGCGATACTATGAACTTCTAAGTGACAAATCTTTAAGTGAGATAGAACAGTTAAAAACAGATGTTGCAAATGGAGACTTGCATCCTAAAAAAGTGAAAGAAAACCTCGCTTTAGAGCTAACTGCTAGATTTTATAATGAAGAGTCTGCTACTATGGCTAAGCGTGAATTTGATAATGTATTCAAATCAAATCAATTACCTACAGATATACCTGAATTTGAGATGGAGTCTGACATTTGGATTTGTAAAGCACTGGTAGATGCAGGAATTGAGCCTTCTACTTCTCAAGCACGACGTGACATCAAGCAGGGTGGAGTGCGTGTTGACCAAGAGAAAGTGGCTGATGACAAGATGAATTTAAGTTCAGGTGAGTATATTTTACAAGTAGGTAAACGAAAATTTGCAAAAGTAAAGGTAAAGTAGTGGCATTTAAATCTTTTAAAATTGGGAAATATACCATTGAAAAACCAATTATTCAAGGTGGTATGGGTGTAGGAATTTCTTGGGACCAATTGGCAGGGAATGTAAGTTTAGAGGGTGGACTTGGTGTAATCTCAGCTGTAGGGACAGGGGTTTATAAAAACCGAGCTTATGTTGAAAAGACAGTAGGAAAAGAGGCACGTCCTTTAGATGCTATTAATTTCTACTCCTATCCTGCTCTACAGAAAATTTTTGACAATGCAAGAGAGATTTGTGGAGATAAACCTTTAGCCGTAAATATACTCTATGCACAAAATGATTACAATAGAGTGGTAGCAGATGCATGTAAAGCAGGAGCAGATATAATTATTACAGGTGCAGGTCTTCCGTTAACCATGCCAGAGGCTACAAAAGATTACCCAGATGTTGCGTTAGTTCCTATTGTCTCTACAGCAAAAGCTCTAAGAATCTTATGTAGACGTTGGAAAAAGACTCATAACCGTCTTCCCGATGCTGTAATTGTTGAAGGACCACTCTCTGGTGGACACCAAGGGTTTAAGTATGAGGAGTGTTTTTTACCTGAAAACCAACTAGAAAATATCTTGCCTCCTGTTGTCGAAGAGGCTAAAAACTGGGGTTCTATGCCAATTATTGCAGCAGGTGGTATTTGGGACCATGATGATATTCAAAAGATGATAGATTTAGGTGCTGATGCTGTACAAATGGGTACACGATTTATTGGTACAATAGAGTGTGATACAAGTGATGTAATGAAGCAGATGATTATTGATGCGACAGAAGATGACATTAAACTCTTTAAATCACCAGTTGGTTACCCTGCACGTGGAGTAAAGAGTCAACTTCATAAAAACATTGAGTTAGGAACAGCACCAAAGGTTGCGTGTATCTCTAACTGTGTTGCACCGTGTAACCGTGGTGAAGAGGCGAAAATTGTAGGCTACTGTATTGCAGACCGACTAACCGATGCCTATGATGGTATAGCTGAAACAGGTCTCTTCTTTACAGGTTCTAATGGATATAAACTCAATGAGATTATATCAGTTAAAGAGCTGATGGATAAACTTATGAACGGAGAATAAAATTTTTACTAAAAAAACTTTATATAAATATTTAATATTGCTATTTTTAACTTTACTTTTTTCAGAGAGACTTTTCGCGGGAAATAACTTCATAAAAAGTAAAATTCGTCAAGCAGAGTTACGTCTCTATTTCTCTTCTAAAATAGAGAGGGTAACCTACTTCTCGATTCCTCTAAAAGATGGGTTGACCAAATATGTCTATGATATTCATGGAGCAACTCTGCCTTCAGGAAAAGGAATCTCTCACCACACCTTTAGAACTATTAAATCTTTTCGTATAGCACAAAATTCCCCTACTAAGCTTCGTGTGGTTATTGAATCAAAAGAGAAGGCGTTAGACAAACATGAGTTTAAAGGAAGGATGTTAATTATTCCTCTTATTTCAGGACGTTATGTTGTTGGGTTTAGTGACTCTAACTCCTCTTCAAGTTCTAAAAAATCTAAAACTTTAAAAGATAATGCTACCTCTAAAAAATATCGTTACCGAGTTGTTATTGATGCAGGACATGGTGGGAAAGATGTAGGAGCAATCTGTTGTGGAGATAAAAAAGAGAAATTTGTTGTCTTCTCTATAGCTTCAAAACTCAAAAAAAAGTTAGAAGCAAAAGGTTTTAAGGTCTATATGACAAGAGATGATGACAGCTTTGTGAAGTTACCTAAACGAACAGAGTTTGCCAATAAGAAAAAGGCTGATATTTTTATCTCTATTCATGCTAATGCAGCACCCAATAAGCAGATGCGAGATATATTTAAGGGTATAGAGGTCTACTATCTCTCTCCAGCTAAAACTCAAAGAGCCAAAGAGGCAGCAGAAAAAGAGAATGCTGTTATGCTTGAGGGAAAAGATTTCTATACCAAAAATGAGTATCTATCTCTGCTCAACCGAGAGAAGATTGTAGAGTCCCATAAGTTGGGCTTAGATGTTAGTAATAAAATGTTAAAAAATGTACGTTCACACTTTGGCTCTGTTGTCAATAGTGGAGTAAAACCTGCAAACTTTTGGGTTCTAGTTGGAGCTCAAATGCCAGCTATCTTGGTAGAGACAGGCTACATTACCCACCCAAAAGAGGGTGAGAACCTTATGAATAACTACTATAAAGAGCTACTTGCTAAAGGAATTGCAGAGGGCATAGAGCGTTACTTAAGTCACAAGTAGGGTGTTTTCTCCAGAAAACACCATCAAAACAAATGGAAAATTCATAGTTTAACTATTTGCTTTCTTTCGCTATAATTCCACATATTTTTTATAGGATTTTTTATGCAATTCATAGAGACACGTGGTAATGATGGTGTTAAGCCAAGTAAGGTTAATTTTTCAGAGGCTATCTTAAGCCCAAGTGCTAGTTTTGGTGGTATTTACGTTCCAGAGTCGCTACCTACCTTTGATACAGAGTTTTTAACCTCTCATCTAAACGCTCACTATAAAGATTTAGCATTGGCTGTTCTTCAAGGTTTTGATATTGATATAGATGAATCTACACTAAAAGAGGCTCTCTCTCGTTACGATGCTTTTGATGACCCCTCTAACCCTGTACCTCTTTCTAAAATAGAAGATGACTGTTTTGTCTCGGAACTCTACCATGGACCAACTCGTGCTTTTAAAGATATGGCACTACAACCATTTGGGTATATTTTGTCAAAAGAGGCTCAAAAAAGAGGTGAGAACTACCTCATTATGGCTGCAACCTCAGGCGATACAGGTCCAGCAACCCTAGAGACATTTAAAAATCAACCAAATATCAAAGTAGCTTGTCTCTACCCAGATGGTGGAACGTCTGATGTTCAGCGTCTGCAAATGGTTACAGAAGAGGCAGAGAACTTAAAAGTCATTGGTGTTCATGGAAACTTTGATGATACTCAAAACACACTAAAAGCACTTCTTGCATCAGATGAGTTTAAAGAGGAGTTGGCAAAGAGAAACATTAAACTCTCAGCTGCCAACTCGGTTAACTTTGGACGAATTATCTTTCAGACCATCTACCATATTCACTCCTACTTAGAGCTTGTAAGAGCAGGTGAGATTAAAATAGGCGAAAAGGTCTACCTAGTAGTACCATCAGGTAACTTTGGAAATGCTCTTGGTGGTTACTATGCCAAAGAGGCAGGGCTTCCTGTAGAGAAGATTCTTATTGCTTCAAATGTCAATAACATCTTAACCGACTGGATAGAGAAGGGTGAGTATGACCTTACAACTAGAGAGCTTATTAAGACAGAGTCACCCGCAATGGACATCTTAAAGAGTTCAAATATTGAGCGTGTGCTTTTCCATAAATTTGGGGTAGAGCGTACTAAAGAGTTAATGGATGATTTGAACTTTAAAAACCGATTTACTATGACCAATGAAGAGAGAGAGGCTATTCAAGCAGATTTCTCAGCAACCTACTCAACAGATAATGAGTGTGAAGATGTTATTGCAAACTATGCTAAAAAGGGCTACATTATGGACCCACACACGGCAACTTGTATAAAATCTTACGAACAAGATACTCCAAAAGAGTTAAAAACCATTATCTACTCAACAGCAGAGTGGACAAAGTTCTCTCCAACCGTTGCTAGAGCGTTAGGTCAAAGTGAGATTACTACCGATACAGAGGCGATAGAGTGGATTAAAAACAACACCAATGTAACCTCTCCAAAGATGATAGATGAACTCTTTTCTAAAAAGATTAAGCATACTGTAGTGGTTGAAAAAGAGGGGATTGAAGAGGAGATGTTGAAGTTTTTATAATACAATAAGGCAAAATAGCCTATAAAATTCTTTATACTTCCTAAAAATATGATATATTTTGTAAGTATAGTTACGAAAAATATCACTTTTTAGGTAAGTATGATGGAAAAAGTCATTTTAGAACAGAATCTCTATTGGCAAGGCAAAACTCAAAACTATGTAAAAAGAGAAAAGCTAACAGAGTTAATTAATTATTTTAGAAATTTTACTCTGATTAATATTATATTATTTCATGATGTATCCTTTTGAGATATAATAGCATAATTTTAAAATTTAATAAACTCTACTTTTCCATTTTTAACAACTCCAACTTCTCCTTGACAAGCCAAAGAGGGAAGAGAGATATAGTTTTTATATTGAAGAGCTTGATGAAAATGCCCCTCTATAATAAGAGCATCTTTAGGGTAGTGGCTTCTTATGGAATCAAATCTTTTTGCATAGCCTTTAAAATCTCCACATATATTTTTGACTTTTAGTTTGTTCATTCTGTGGTCTATAATCTGCTTTTCAAAGGGATTTAAAATGGTAAGGGTACTTTTAGTGCGTAAAATAGTAGAGTAGAGGTTGAAGATAGCTCCTGCTGTATATTTGTCTCCATGAGCTAGGTATACATCTCTTTTTCCTAATTTATAGTGAATGGGTTGCTCTTTTCGTGAATATACTTTTATATTTGGAAAAACCTCTTTTAAACAGAAGTCATGGTTTCCCTCTAGGTAGATAACCTCTAACTCTTTAGAGATTTTTTGAAGTAGCTCTATGGCAGGTTTTGAGAAGGTTTGAATATAGTCGTTGTACCCAAAGAGTAGGTCAAAGATGTCTCCCATAAGAAAGAGTTGTGGGGGTGTAAGCTCTTTTGAGTCGATTTTTTTTAAAAGGGTTAAAAACTCATCACCATGGTGAGGATAGTGGGCATCGGCAACAAAAAGAGCGTTCTGTTTTATCTGTTTTGGCAAGATTGACAGACTCCGTAGAGATTGATTTTAGATGATTTTAGTTTAAAGTCCTCAACTACTAGAGCCTCTTTTGCTTCAGGTTTAATCTCTCTGTCTTCAATAGTGCCACACACTTGACAGATAAGGTGCATATGCTCCTCTTTGGTTAGTTCATATTTAGACTTTTGTCCATTCATTGGAACTTCAACAATCACATTGCTCTCTTGCATTAAGATAATATTTTTATAAATTGTAGCTAATGAGAGAGTAGGGTGTAGCTCTTTGACATCTTCATAGATTTCATCAACATTGATGTGTCCTGCTTGGTCAATTGATTTTAAGATAGAGGTACGCTGTATAGTGGCTTTTAAATCATTCTCTTGTAAAAGTGTTATGTAGTTTGTTGTCATGATTGTACCTTAAAATTTATAAATGCTTATATAATTATTATAATGTATAATTCTTATAGAAACATTTTATGTTGAAATTTAGGGCAGACACGGAGGTCGCCCCTACGGTTATAATTGTTTAAAATTATAGTTCGTCAGCGTGTTTTGCTAGGTAGTCAGCAACACCCTCTGCGTCTGCTTTCATACCCTCTTCACCTTTTTGCCAACCAGCAGGACAAACTTCACCATGCTCATTAGTAAATAGCATTGCATCTACCATTCTTAACATCTCATCAACATTTCTTCCTAATGGAAGGTCATTGATAACAGCATGTCTTACTGTACCATCAGCATCAATAAGGAAAGAACCTCTAAGTGCTACTGCATCGTCAAGAAGAACATCGTAGTCTCTTGCAATCTGTTTGCTAAGGTCTGCTACCAATGGGAAATCAACTCTACCAATTCCACCCTTTTCTACAGGAGTCTCTCTCCATGCAAAGTGCGAGAATTGACTATCTACAGATACACCAATAACATTAACTCCTCTATCTCTAAACTCTTTTGCTCTATGAGAGAAAGCGATAATCTCTGATGGACATACAAATGTAAAGTCTAGTGGGTAGAAGAAAAGAACAGCACCCTTTTCACCAAGGTTTTCCATTAGGTTAAAATCTTCAACGATTTGTCCGTCTGCTAATACAGCTGCTGCTGTGAAATCTGGAGCTTTATTTGTTACAATCATAATTTTCCTTAAATAATAAATTTTATCAACAACGAAATTCTATCGTAACAAAATAAAAAGAAGTTAAAATTATCTCTTTTCTTCTTTTTTCTCTTTAATAACCAACTCAACAGGCTCTTTAGTGGTTGTTCCTATGTAGGGTTTACTTGCCTCTATAAGAAGTGGAATAATCTTTCTTAAATTTTTAGACTCACCAACACTGGAGACATCAACACGCCATAGCTCTTTAACAGATGAGTCTTTAGCTAAAATAGTTATATAACGGTTGTAGAGAGTATTGGTATAGGTGTGGTAGCGACTTGTATAGTAGACAGGGTGGTAAAATGGGTCATAGTAGCCAAATGCACCATAAGGGTAACCAAATCCGAAGCCAAAGGTAATATCAGGCTCTACATAAGTTGAACGTTCCTCTTTGAGTTTATCTATTCCATAGTCAAAGTAGATAATCTGTTTTGCTCTCTCTGCTTTTTCTACTTTACGATACCCCTTTTCCTCAAGTATTTTCATAAGTGGAGAAGCATACTGTTGAAATCTTAAGCTATTACTATCTACATTTTTATCTAATGATTTAAGTAGATAGGTAGAGGGTTTAGCAGTTATGTTAGGAGCAGTTATAGCATCTATAGTTACACGATACTTAGGAATAACAGTACATCCTATTGTAAATGTAAGCGTAAAGAGTGTAATTAGCGTTATAATAACTCTTCTTTTCATATCTTCTCCTATAGACTTTATATAGTTTACTATAGATACTCTTTGTGGAGAGATTGTGGAAGTAGATTTTTATTTTTTAAATTTCAAAATCTAAAATTCCAAATTTTCTAATAAATTTCTCATCTATATCTATAAGCCCTCGCTCTTGTAGGCTATCTAGCACCTCTTTAGTACAGTGTGTATCTTTTGGCCACTCTCTATTAAATCCATCTAGCTTGGATTTATTTGTTCCATCAATGGCAATAAAAGGTTCAAGCACAACATCACGCTGGGCATCTATGTTGTTTACTACACGCCAAAGAAGCATATATGGGTTATCTATCTCATTGTTTGTTTTGTCGGTTATGACAAGTAGTTTTATATGCTCTTTAAGAGGTTTGAGTTTAGCAATAATATTTTGCATAGATTGAACTTTGTTGACCAATATAACACAGATAGGGTTTTTAGTATGGGTAAAGTACTGCTTTAACTCTAAAATATTGCTATCTATCTCTTTCATCTTTTTTAGTAGGGTTTCATCTGGTAGTAAATTTTTAACTCCATTTTCCACCTCTTTGGCTGTTGCATCAACTCCAAGTTTTCCACCTACTAGAGACTCATTGGCTGTATGGTCAAGTGCATCAATAATTCCTTGGGTAATTAAAATTTTTTTTGGGTCAAGTCGATTTAAAATATACTCTGTAATGGCAATGTCATCTTCAAGCTGGGGAGCATCTTCATTGACAAAGATAGCATGTTTGACAAAGCTCATTTGACCAACACCCCAAAAGGCGTGCATAAACTGCTGTGCGTGACCTTTATAGAGCGTTTTCATCTTTCCGAGTATTAGGTTATGGAAGACTCCATTTTCAGGCATATAGTAGTCTATAAGGTCAGGAGCCATTGGTTTTAGCATTGGTAAAAATATTCTCTCTGTTGCCCACCCCATATATTTGTCCTCTAGAGGTGGTTTACCAACAACTGTAGCTTGAAATACAGGGTTTGACTTCATAGTAATAGTTTCTACTTCCATAACAGGGTAGGGTTCTTTCAATGTGTAGTAGCCTGTGTGGTCTCCAAATGGTCCCTCTATCTCCATCTTTGTAGGGTCAACAAACCCCTCTATGACAACATCTACATCTTTTGGAATATAGATGTCATTGGTTATAGACTTAACAAGTTGAGCATTTTTACCTCGTACAAATCCATAAAGGAGTAGTTCAAACATTCCATGAGGCATAGGAGCTTGACCACACCAAATGTAAAGAGGGTCACCACCAATAGCAACTGTTACAGGCATCTTTTTACCTGCTTTTTGGTATTGGTCAAAGAAGTGAGAAGCATCTTTATGAATCTGCCAATGCATTCCTAGATGGTTTTTATCATACTGCTGTAGACGGTACATTCCTAAGTTCTGCATACCACCATCAAGGCTTTTTGTATAGACCTGTCCCATTGTAATAAATGGTCCACCATCCTCCTCCCATGTCTTTAAGATAGGAAGTTTGTCTAAGTCTACCTCCTCTTTAGGTATGATAATCTCTTGACAAGCACCTCTTGAGTTGGAACGTTTTGGAAATACATTCTTAAGTGCAAATAGTTCAGGAATCATTTTGAGTTTGTCAATAAACTTTGCAGGTGGTTTGAGTTTAAGGAGTCTGTCGATACCTTGGGCAACTTGGTCAGGGTGTTTTCCTAAGATTTTTTGGGTTAGCTCTTTGTTAGCAAAGATATTCATAAGTACAGGCATATCATACTCTATACCCTTTGCTTTGTTAATAGGATTGGTAAAGAGAAGAGGGTGAGAGTTATCTTTTTTAACCTCAATATAGGCGATGTGGGGGATTTCTAGTTCTACATCTAGGGGTTCATCTATAACTTTTAGGTTACCGTTCTCTTTTAGCCACTGTACTATATCTTGCATTTTTATTTTCCAACTTTTATTTGAGGGTGTAGTCGGGGACTACACCCTACATTTTTTGGAAGTATTATAGCGAAGTTACTTTTTAATTTCGGCGACAACAGCACCTCTAAAGTCACCAAGTTTAAAGTTTGTTGCCATATCAGTTGGATATTTTCTAATTAACATCTTTTGTAAATCTTGAGAGATATTCTCACCATGACAAGCAAGACAGGGCTGTTTGACCTCTAAAGCTTTATAGACACGGTAGCTATCACCCATATCTACAACTAAAGGCTCATTAAACTCTTTAGTTGCTAAAAAACGCTCCATAACAGTTGTATCTGTTGCATCAGGTCTATTTTTCGGATTTCTATATCTTAGAGCAGTTCTTCTAATTTTGACATTAGAGACTCTATTGTAGTCATCAGCCATACTTTGCCCTAAAGTTGAACAAGCACCAAGAGCAGTTTTATGAGTTGGGTCACTCTTCATCATACCCATTAGAGTAGGTTGTAGTGTTCCCATAAACCCTTTGATATGTAGCATACCTCTATCTTTGATATCTTTTTTATCATTTGCATAAGTTACTGAAGAAGAGGTTGCTTTAGTTGATGGTGTAGAGACTCCTACTGTTGCTTCTTGAACAAATTGAATATCACTCTCTACAGCTTTTGGCTTAACTTCATTGGTGGTAGAGTTACAAGCTGTAAAAAGTATAGGGGTAGTAAAGAGTAGAGTGCTAAGTATTTTATTCATTATATTTGTCTCCTAAGTAATTTATAACTATAAGTATAACTATTTAGACAAAACCATTAGCTTAATTTTGCTCTTAACTTTCACACCTATTTTAATACGATTTAATTTAATATGTTTGTTAGCATGCCAAAGAATTTTACCGTTCTTTACTTTTACTTTTGTCCAACCATTGTTAGAGATAAATATATCAGCTGATTTAATACTCTTATCATCAAGTGTTACTTCTACAGTTCTGACTATTTTATCTTTTGGATAGGTTTTTGGTTGCTGAAAATGGACACCACATAGTTCTTGAAATTTTAGATAGAGTTTAAAATCATGAGCATTACTCCCTACAACAGCTGAACGGTCAATATCATTAGCATCACTACAGACCCCATTTACAGCCCCAATATTTTGGTTAAAAACTGCTTTAAAGTTATAGTCTTTTAAAACTTTTTCAACTCGCTCATCATACTCACCATATGGGTAGACAAAAAGATTAGGCTCATAGTTAAGGTGTTTTTTCATAAGAGCTAAACCCTTATCCATATCTGCTTTTATCTTCTCATCACTCATCTGTCCAAAGTGACCATGCCCATAAGAGTGAAATTCAACATCACCATATTTGGCAATGGTCTTAAGCTGTTTCCATGAGACATAATCTTTATATTTTTCTTCGGTATACTTTACTGCAATAAAGAGAGTAAAAGGAAAGTTGTATTCTCTAAAAACAGAGAGACCATGAGTATAAAAGCTTCTAAAACCATCATCAATACTAAATGCAACCCAATTAGAGGGGACGGCTTCACCTCTATTGACCTTATTAACAATATCTATAAGTGGAACAACTTTATAGTTATGCTTTTTTAGATAATTGAACTCTTTACGAAGCTCTTTTGTAGAGATGTTTGTAGTAGGGTAACGAGTGTCATCAAAACGGTGATAGACAAAGATGTGTCCATCTGCAAAAAGCAGATGAGGTGACAAAAGAAGAGGGAGGAGGAAGAGGATTTTTGTCACTTTTAAGAACATCTTTAGTCCATCTGTTTACGTAAAAAAGTTGGTGTATCTAAATAATCTTCATTTCCATAAGCATCACCACCACTCACTTTTGCTGAGTTCATTTTATGCAATATAGAACCTTGTGTTGGTGTTCTTAGTGTACCAATTCTACTATTTGTAGTTGTTTTTGTCTGTACTGTCTGTTCCGTCTCATAATCATTTGGGTCTTCAAAACCTGTTGCAATAATGGTTAATTTAACTTCATCAAGAGGTATATCCTCTGATGTTGTTGTACCAAAGATAATGTTTGCATCTTCATCTGCATTCTCTTCAACAATATCCATTGCTTCAGAAATCTCTGCAAGAGGGTAGTCTGGATGAATATGAAAGTGAACCAAAATACCCATTGCTCCATCAATTGATAAGTTATCAAGTAGAGGAGATTCAATTGCTGTTTTAGCTGCATCATAAGCAGCAGAGCTACCTTGAGAAGCACCTACACCCATAAGTGCTAAACCTCTATGGCTCATGACTGTTTTTACATCAGCAAAGTCAAGATTAATATCATTTGCACCATGAGATAAGATTACATTTGAAATTCCACTTACTGCTTGTGAAAGAACGTTGTCAACTAATCTAAAACTATCTCTCATACCAAGATTTTTCTCTACAATTGAGAGAAGTCTTTCATTTGGAACAACAATAATTGAGTCTGTCTCTTTTTTTAGTCTCTCTAAACCATCTTTTGCAAGTCGTTTTCTTTTTCTACCTTCAAAAGCAAATGGAGTTGTTACGATAGCAACTGTTAGTGCATTTACCTCTTTTGCTGCTTGAGCAATAACAGGTGCTGCACCTGTTCCTGTACCCCCACCAAGACCAGCAGAGATAAATACTAGGTCGGCACCATCTAACATGGTTTTGATGCTATCAAAACTCTCTTCAGCAGCCTCTTGACCAACTTCTGGTTTCATACCTGCACCAAGACCTTTTGTTGCATTGATTCCAAGTTGCATTTTATAAGGGGCAATTGATGCTGCAAGTGCTTGAGCATCTGTATTAGCAACAATAAGGTCAATACCATTAATACCCTCTCTTATCATGTGGTTAATCATGTTTCCACCACCACCACCGACACCGATAGCTTTAATTTTGGCTCCATGAACCCCAGCTGTTGATTCTGTTATGTTGAACTCTTCCATTTAATCCTCCTCTTAAAAGATTTTTGATGCCCACTGCATAAAGTTTTGCACGGGATTATTTTTATTGTTTTTAGGTTCCTGACTTAAGTCTTTAAATAAATCATTACTATTCTCTTTTTGCTCTTCAAATGAAGGTGTTGAGACAGAAATTTTTGGTTTGACTATATTCTCTACAGTTTGAATATTTGCAATGTCTTGTAGTGATTTTTTTGGATGATACTCTTTTGAGTGAAGCATTGTTTTGCTCCCATCAAGCTCATACTCTGTATGTCCTCCTGACTCATATGCAATAAGACCAACAACCGTTGAAAATTCAGGGGCATCTAAATCTTCTGATATATTTGTAATATTTGTTGGCTTACCAATTCGTATAGGAAGATTTGGCATTAATGCTTGTGCTAACTCTCTAGTCCCTTCAATATGGGTCATACCCCCTGTTAATACTACTCCTGCACCAAGTTGGTTTCTAAGTCCACTCTGCTCTAAAGATTGAGTTAAAAGTCCAAGTGTCTCTTCCATACGACTATAGATAATACTATGTACAATATCTAAAGAGACAGGGTTTACCTTTGTCTCATCACCAATAATTGGTAAATGAAGCTCTTCTGGCTCTGATTGGAACAAGCTTCCTTTTAGAATCTTAAGCTCTTCAGCTGCTTCAAGTGGTGTATGGAGTGCTACCGATAAGTCATTAGTTATATGGTTTGACCCTACTGATAAAAAATCATTATACTGAATAGCATTTCCTACATGAACAACAAGATTAGAGGTTTGACCACCTAAGTCAATAACTGCCACTCCTCTCTCTTTATCATCTTCAGTTGTTATCGCTAATGAAGAAGCATATCCAGAGAGTACTACTCTAGCAATATCAATCCCTGCTGCATGAACAGCTTTTTTTAGGTTTCCAAGATTTGATTTGCTTGTCATAATAATATGTGTATCAACCTCCATACGACTAGCATTCATTCCATTTGGGTCTTCGATAAAGTCTTGTTCATCTATTTTAAATTTATAAGGTAATACATGCAGGATTTCAAATTCATTAGGAATGTTTGCATTATATAGAGCTGTTTGCATGACACGATTAATCTCATTAATTGAAATCTCTTGATTTGGAATATTAACAACACCTGATGACTTTAAACTCTTAACATAGGCTCCTGAGATAGAGATGGTTGCTCTAGTTAAATTAATACCTGCAACACGCTTGGCATCATCAACAGCATCTTTTATTGATTTAGAGGCTAGTTCTATATTTGAGATAGCCCCTTTTTTGATGCCGTGAGATTTACTGATGCCATGACCAGCAATCTCCATGTGACCATTTTTCATTTCACCAATAATCGCACATATCTTCGTAGAACCAATGTCTATAGCTAAAATGGGCATGTTCACGATTTAATCCTTAGTTGTCAAGTCTCTTGTCAAAATTTCAATAAAGCTCAGTTGGATACCTTTTATCTAACATCTTCATCAAACTTGATTGAAAGCTTTGGTTTTTAACAATATCAGTACTTTTATGTAACTTTTTAGTTACATTGTTCTCAAGTGGAATCAGTTTTTGTTCGATAATTTTATACACTATTACTTTACTTCCTATAGGAATGATACCCTTTTCTTGCTCAGAAGTAAAGAGTTTAGAGATAAAATTTGAGGTTTCTTGTTTGTTTATACCCAAATTCTGTGCTTCTACGTTATATTGTGTGATAAAATTTGACACATTCATTTCATAGTTGTCAATATTTGTCAATTTTTTTTCAGCTAAAATAGATAATGCTTTTTTTTCAGCTTCAACTTGATATATAGGAGTAATTTCGGCTTTTACCTCCTCAAATGTTTTAGTAATAGGATTGATAATATTGACAATTTTTACAGACGCATATCTATTGTTAACAACTTTAGGTTTTATGATGTTACCTTTTGAGCCATTAGATATATCTTTCCATAATTTTTTAGAGAGTTTAGGGTTATTTATATTAAGTGTAGTAGTCTCATCTGCTTTTAATTCTCCCTTTTTAAACTGAATATATCTTTTTAAAGCCTTTTTTTTGCTTTTTTCAACTTGGGTAGCCTCTTTAACCCAATCTTTTACCTCTTTAAACTCTAAAATTTTTCCATCTTTATCTGTATAGTTAAATCTATGTTTATTATAGTACTCTTTTACCTCTTTATCAGTTACTGGAGTATCTTTTGTTTCAGTCCATTGTATCTCTAAAGTATACTTTGTAGGTGTTTTATACTGCTCTTTTCTTGGTTCCCAAAACTCTTTTAATTTTTTATTATCAATAGTTATATTTACATCTTTATTTGTAAGAAGAGTATATTTGATTTTATCACCAATCTCATAGGCAATTTTAAAGGCATTATACTCATTTTCTAAAGCTTTAGCATTTAGTAGTTTAAAAGTCTTTTGTATAATTAGTTGATTCATTATACTCTCTTCAAATACTTCGTGACTTAAACCTCTATTTTGCAGATAGGTATCATAAATTTTTCTATCAAATTTTCCATTAGTTTGAAAAGCAGGAACAGATGCTAACTCTTTTGCTGCCTCCTCTTCGGTAACAATAATTCCAAACTCTTTTGCAAGATTTAATAGTTTAGCCTCCATTACCATTCGTTGAATAACTTGGTTTTGAAGACCCATCTGCTTTGCCTGTTTTTCATCAAATTTACCTTGCATCATTTGATTATATTGTTCAAATAGTTGGCTATATTCCATCTGAAATTTATCTTTAGAGAGTTCTATGTCGCCTACTTTTCCAATAGTATTACTTCTTAATCCAGCTGAGCCACCAATAACTGCTGTTGATAATATAAAAGATAGTGCAGCTATCCACATAACGATAACTGTAAATTTTTTGTTGTTTTGCATCCAACTTATCATATTGCTTTGCCTTAATTTAAAATTTGCATAATTTTAGTCTAGTTGTTATTAATTATTAATGAAAAAATTACTTTATAGATTGTATATTTCCCATAAAAAAGGTGATTTGTGAATGAGAAATAATAATATTCAAATTGTAACAGAGGATTTAAAGAATATTTGGCACCCTTGTACTCAAATGAAAGACCATGAGACCTTGCCACTTATTCCAATTAAACGAGCAAAAGGGGTTTACCTTTATGATTTTAATGATAAATCCTACATAGATGCTATTAGCTCATGGTGGGTAAATATCTTTGGTCATGTCAATGAGTATATCTCCTCTAAAATTAAAGAGCAACTAGATACGTTAGAGCATGTACTCTTAGCAGGATTTACCCATAAACCAGCTGTAGATTTAGCAGAGAAGATAGTTAATATAACTCCAAAAGGGTTAGATAAAGTCTTTTTTGCAGACAATGGTTCAAGTGCTGTAGAGGTAGCTTTAAAGATGAGTTTTCACTACCATAAAAATAGAGGAGAGAGTCGACCTCTTTTTCTATCGTTAACCAACTCTTACCATGGTGAGACTATTGGAGCTTTGAGTGTAGGAGATGTAGAACTCTATAAAGAGACTTATGAGCCACTATTAATCTCAAATATTCAAACTCCTGTACCAAAAGACCAAACTAAAGAGAGTGCAAAAGAGGCAATTGTAGATTTAGAAAAAATTTTAAAAGAGCGTGGTAGTGAAATCTCAGCATTTATCTTAGAGCCTCTTGTTCAAGGAGCAGGATACATGCACATGTATCACCCTCTCTATATTACTTTAGCAAAAGAGCTCTGTAAGAGGTATGGAGTACATCTTATTGCTGATGAGATTATGACTGGATTTGGACGAACAGGGACTATGTTTGCTTGTGAACAAGCTGGAGTTAGCCCAGACTTTATGACTCTCTCAAAAGGGCTTACAGGTGGTTACTTACCTTTGGCTTTGACTATAACAACCCAAGAGGTATATAGTGCATTTTATTGTGACTACAATGAGTATAAAGCCTTTTTACACTCACACTCCTATACAGGAAACCCTTTGGCTTGTACCTCTGCTCTTGCTACTTTGGA
>JALVEV010000314.1 GCA_027030605.1 Campylobacteraceae bacterium
TAATCTGTTCTCTATCTCCTACAAGTATAGGAAAGAACCTTTTTTGGTCAAGTGCATCAACTACACCCTCTATGATAGGTTCGGGACCAAAGTCCCCACCCATTGCATCAATAGCAATTCTAATCATCAGAACTACTTACTTACGCTTTTGTTGTGTTATATTCACCAGTCGTCATATTCATGTGGTGAGGCATTCTCCATGTACCATCTGCATCTTTTACAGGTCTTGGTAATGTCAATTTGTAATGCGTTCTTCTTTTTGCTGCTCTTGTTTTGGAAACACGTCTCTTAGGTACTGCCATAATTAATTCCTTTTATCTTTTTTAATTAAAATTCTTGTTCAAATTCAGACTCATCACTACTGCATTTTTCACAGTAATGATAGGAGTTTTCAACAGAAGCAATTTCACTCTTGACAATAAAATCAAGGTCAACTACTCCATCAATAAATTCGATTATATCTAAATCATCTTCAGTTTCAATAATTTCATCACTTAAAGTTAAGCAAAGGGGTGATTTCATATCGTGTTGATATGCTTCACCACATCTATCACAAGCAAGTTCAATACTCCCTTGTAATTGACCTTCAAGTTGAACTCGATGATAACCACTTTTAACCAAAGTCCCCTCTAATGAAACGTTTGAAACGCTTAACTCAAAAGGCTTTTTGGTTGAACCAATTTTATCAAAAACTATTTTCATAGTTTCCTAGACTTATACAATCTCTCTTTTTGCAAAGAAGAAGTTAATCTCATTAACTGCATTCTCAACAGAGTCAGAACCATGAACAGCATTTGCATCAATACTCTCAGCAAAATCTGCTCTAATTGTACCAGCCTCTGCTTCAGCAGGATTAGTAGCACCCATTAAATCTCTATTTTTTTGCATTGCATTTTCACCTTCAAGTACAGTTACAATAACTGGACCAGAAATCATAAACTCAACTAAATCTTTAAAGAAAGGTCGCTCGGCATGAATAGCATAAAACTCTTCTGCATCTGCTTGTGAGAGTTGAATTTTTTTAGTTGCTGCAATTCTTAAACCTGCTGCTTCAAATCTAGCAAGAATCTGCCCTACTACATTTTTAGCGACTGCATCTGGTTTGATAATTGATAATGTTTGTTCCACGTTTTTGCTCCATAAGCTTAGTGATTTTACTTAAACTAACCACTACTAAAGTATTTTGAGCTGGAAGTATATCAGAATGTTATTAAAGATAAGATTTGTTTTAAGAAAGTTTAATAATAAGAGAGAAAGAGAGTTACAAAGTATGTAGAACATACTTTGTAATGGCTAAAACTTAGTCTTCAACTACGTCTGTACCTGGTTCACCTCTATCAGGATGAAGAGTTAAGCCCTCTTTTGGCTCACCCCATACGATACACTCTTCTGTTGGACATGCTTCAGCACAAGCTGGAGTATCGAAGTGACCTACACACTCAACACATTTCTCTTCATATACGTAGTAGATCTCTTCACCTGTTGGGTTATCATCCTCATCTACGATTGCTTCTGTTGGACATTCGTCAATACATGCTGCACAGTTGATACAAGTATCTAAAATTTTTACTGCCATTTTCATTCCTTATTTTAAAGATTCCAAACTATAGCAAAACTACTTTAAATAACCCTTTAATAAATTAGATTAATTTAGTGATTTAGAGGGATAAGTAGCTTTTTATCTCATCTACACGTTTCGTTTCTTCCCATTTAAAACCTATATTTTCTCGTCCAAAGTGTCCATAGGCCGCTGTTTTTTTATAAATTGGTCTCAATAAATCTAGCTCTTTAATTATTCCTGCTGGAGAGAGGTCAAAAAGCTCTTTAACACACGCTTCTATTTTTTTCTCTTCTATAGAACTTGTACCATCTGTATCTACCATAATAGAGATAGGTTCAACTACCCCAATAGCATAAGCAATCTGAATAGTCAATCTCTCTGCTACTCCAGCTGCCACTAAATTTTTAGCAATATAACGTGCTGCATAAGCTGCTGAACGGTCAACTTTAGTTGGGTCTTTACCCGAAAATGCTCCACCACCATGAGGGCAAGAGCCACCATAGGTATCGACAATAATTTTTCGACCTGTTAACCCCGCATCTCCTTGAGGTCCACCAATAACAAAGCGACCTGTAGGATTAATATGATAAATGGTCTCATCGGTCAATAACTCTTTGGGAATGACCTCTTCAATCACCTCTGTTATAATTGCATCAGTTAAAATGGTATGGCTAACATCCTCACTATGTTGAGTAGAGACTACAATAGTATCAATAGAGACGGGTTTGTCTCCTACATACTTTACACTAACTTGTGCCTTTCCATCTGGTCTTAAAAAAGGAAGTGTACCATTTTTCCTTACCTCTGCTAATTTTGCTGTTAACTTGTGTGCCAATGAAATAGGAAGAGGCATTAGTTCAGGAGTTTCACTACAAGCATAACCAAACATCAACCCTTGGTCTCCTGCTCCAATCTCACCTGATGCTTGGTCAACACCTTGGTTAATGTCTGGACTCTGCTCTCCTATTCCATTTAAAACCCCTGCTGAACGGTAGTCAAAACCAAAAGAGGCATCGGTATAGCCTATTTGGCGTATTACCTCTCTTGTTATCTCCTGCATGGGTGCATAGGCTTCAGTTTTCAACTCACCTGCAATCACACAAAAACCATTAGAGAGTAGTGTTTCACATGCTACTCTTGCATTGGGGTCACGTTCAATAATATAGTCCAAGATTGCATCTGAAATCTGGTCTGCCATTTTGTCTGGATGACCTTCTGTTACCGATTCTGAAGTAAAAATATACTCTTTAGCCATCTACAACTTTTCCTCTATCTTTTTCGCTAACTGCTCTGGTAAAATCCCTAAAGACTCTTCAACTAACTTAGTATTACCATGAGTAATGAAGCTATCCTCATACTCAAAACTCTCTAACTCAATATCAGAAATTTTCTCTTCATTTAAAAACTCTAAAAGTGCTGAACCTACTCCACCCATTTTAGCAGAGTCTGAAAAAACATACCACTTTTTATGAGTCTGTGCTAGAGAGAAAAGTGCTTCTTTATCTAAAGGTTTAACAAAACGTAAATCTAAAATAGTGGGATTAGCTTCAATAAGCTCAGCTACCTGCTCTGCTCTACCCACACCATTACCATAACCAATAAATAAAACTTCTTCACCCTCTTTTAGCACACGAGACTCTCCAAGCTTAAAAGGAGTGACATCTTCATCTTGAGAAGTAAATGCCCCTCTTGGGTATCTAAAGGCACAAGGTGTTGGAAAATCTTTAGCAAACTCCATTGCTAATTTCATAGTTGTATCACTCGATGGGGCAAAAAGGGTCATATTTGGAATCGCTCTTAGATAAGAGATATCAAAGGCACCTTGGTGTGTCTCACCATCTTCACCTACTATTCCAGCTCTATCAATAGCAAAAGCAACCCCTAAATTCATAAGACAGATATCATGAATCAGTTGGTCATACCCTCGTTGTAAAAAGGTAGAGTAGATAGCACAAAAAGGTTTAAAACCCTCTTTTGCTAAAGGTCCCATGGAGGTAACCGCATGTTGTTCAGCAATGGCAACATCCCAAAAACGATTTGGATACTTTGCCATCGCCGCTGACATACCTGTTCCACTTGGCATGGCAGCAGTTACCCCTACTACTTTTTCATCTCTATCGGCTAACTCTACTAAAGTTTCAGAAAAAATAGCCGTAGCAGCTTTTGGGGCTGATTTTTTTTGAGAATTTCCTGTCGCAACATCAAATGCACCTACTCCATGCCAATGCTCTTTGTCTGAACCTGCCCCCTCTGCTACCTCATACCCTTTACCTTTTGTTGTTTGTGCATGAATAATCACAGGACGTTTTAAATCTTTTGCTAACTTTAGTGTCTCTATCAAAGAGCCTATATCATGACCATCAATAGGACCAATATACTCTAACCCAAGCTCTTCAAAAAGAATTCCAGGGGTAATAAGATGAAATGACTCCTCAAAACGTTTAGCCAGATAGGTGGCACCATCAGGAAGTGAATCTAACACCTCTTTTGTTTTAGCTTTAAACTTCTGATAAAATGGAGAAGCCATCTTTTGAGAAAGTATTCTACTCAACGCTCCAATAGGAGAAGCAATACTCATCTCATTATCATTTAAAATAATAATAGCAGGATATTTTCTATCTCCCAACTCATTCATCGCCTCATAGACCATACCTGCCGACATTGAGCCATCACCTACTAATGCTATAGGAATACGTTCATCCTCTTCACCTTTTAGAGCAATAGCTTTAGCAGCTCCTGTTGCAATAGAGATTGAGGTAGAGGAGTGACCTGCCATATAGTAGTCACACTCTGACTCTTTTGGTTTGGTATAACCACTTAACCCTCCAAATTTTCTAAGAGTATCAAAACTATCCCATCTATTGGTAACCAATTTATGGGCATAGGCTTGGTGAGAGACATCAAAGATAAAAGGATTTTTAGTTGCATCAAAAACAGCATGCATTGCTACAATAATGTCTGTAGCACCTAAAGTAGAACTTAAATGTCCTCCATTTTTACTAACAGTCTCTAAAATCTTTTGTCGTACCTGCTGAGCAATCGACTCTAACTCTTTTATATTTTTTGTTTTTAAGTCACCGAATTTATTCATATAAGAGTCCTCTCTAAGACTTCAAAGAGTCTATCATTTTGTTTTTGAGTTCCAATAGTAATTCGTACTGCATTCATTTTATATGAAGCTAAATTACGAATAATTACTCCTTCTTTTAGTAGTTTATCTGAAATCTCTGTAGAATCAATTGTCTCATCAAATAGATAGGTAATAAAGTTTGTATAACTATCTATATACTTAAAACCATGCTCTTGTGCAAACTCCTCATAACGTTTTATCTCTTGGGCATGAAGGGATATTGACTCCTCTACAAACTCTTCATCTTTTATAGCTTCAATCGCAGCAGCTAAAGAGAGTGTTGTAATGTTAAATGGTGGTCTCATTTTATAGAGTTCATAAATAAGCTCTGCGTTAGCAATACCATAACCAACACGCATACCACCTAATCCATAGGCTTTAGAGAAGGTTCCAAGATAGATAACATTAGAAAAATCCATAATATCTTTTGGCTCAATTCGATACTTCTCATCTTTTGCAGCAGCATACTCCATATACGCACCATCAACTACCACCAAACTCTCTTTAGAGACAGCATTAATAATAGCCAATACATCCTCTTTACTTGTTGCATCTCCAGTTGGATTGTTGGGAGTACAGATGTAGACAATTTTAGGTTTATGTTCATTATACGCTTCAATAAACTCAGAGACAATATGTCTATATGATGGTGTCCTAACAATCTTAGCTCCCATCTGTTTTGCATAAATCTCATACATTGCAAAGGTAACTTGTGACATTAATACAGAGTCCCCAGAGGTCAATAAAGCACGAGAGACAAACTCTAACACTTGGTCTGACCCAGCACCAATAATAATGTTGTCATCTTGAACATCAAACTTTTTTGACAATGCCTCTTTTAACTCAAACATAGAATCATCAGGATAGAGATATGCCCTACTTGCATTATCGGCAATCACCTTAGCAACTTGTGGGCTACACCCTTTTGGATTCTCATTTGATGCTAGTTTTACTACATCTTTAGGCTCTACTCCAAACTCACGGACTACCAGTTCTATTGGTTTTCCTGCTTCATAAGTCTTTATCTCTTTTAGAGCTTCATTAAACTTCATTATCTCTCCTTACTAAATATCTTCATTCTCTTTAACATACGAACCTAAAATCTTAATCTCATCTTCATGTCGTTTAATAATCTCTTCAATATGTGGGTCATCTTTGTGTCCATTAAACTCAATAAAAAAGAGTGATTCACCCTCAATAATATGTGATTTAATTTTAGTCAAGTTGACCTCACAACGCTCAAAATCATTTAAAAAATCGACCAAAGAGCCTGGTCTATTTGGAAGTCGTACCAACATTGAAGTTTTATCATTACCAGAGGGAAAGTTTTCAAAATCACTAATAATAAAAAAGCGTGTTTTGTTATTTCCTCTATCTTCTATATTTTTAAATAGAATAGGTAGATTATACATCTTTGCAGCTACATCGGCACAAATAGCAGCACTACCATCCTCTTCTGTTGCTAACTTAGCAGCCTTTGCTGTAGAGTCTACAGGAACCAACTCAACCTCATCAAGTCCACAATCTTCTAAAAAATTGTGACACTGATGAAAAGCAATATCTCG